>JBGQHD010000974.1:0-2362 GCA_041497795.1 Planctomycetia bacterium | reverse complement strand
TCGGTGAGCTTCATGTCGCCGGTCCTGATCTCGATGGTCGCCAGGCGGCCGTTATCCAGCGGCAGCACGTAGACGCCGCAATGGTGGAAGCCGCGGCCGGCGACCTTGGCGCCGTTCGGGAAAGGCTTCATCTCCTTGCCTGGCCAAGCCGGCGCGCCGTCGATCATCTTGTGGGCCCGCACGTAGGTCGGGGCAACGACCAGCACGTGGCCGTCGTGGACCCCGCCGACGAAGAGGGCGTCGTGCCGGTCGATCTTTTCCTTCCAGGCCGGCGAGCCGTCTTCCAGGTTCAGGCAGTGCAGGTAGCGCGAGCCGCGCTCGGTGGCCAGCACCTTGCCCTCGGCGATGATCACGCCGGTGTCGGCCCAGCCTTGCCCTTGGCCGACGTACTGCCGTGCGCCGCCCGGCCCGACGATGATGCCCCCGCCGCCGGGAAACGCCCCGTACGGCGAACTGACGTACTCGTCGCGGCTGAAGGTGTAAGCCCACAACAGCGAGCGCGTGGTGAGATCGACCGCCACGATGGCCCCGGCGGCCGTCGGACAGACCAGGATGCCGTCGGAATGGGCCGGCGTCAGCCCGGCGGTGCGGCGGGTGAAGTCGCTCTCCACCCCCTGCTCCACGCTGCACAGCGGTTGTGACCAAAGCGGATTGGGTGTGACGCGCAGCTTGCCATTGGGATGCGTCCCCTTCTGCTGCTCGATCGCGTGCAGCGAGATTTGCTTGTTCGTCTCCACCAAAGCGTACAGCCGGCCCGACAGCGGGAGCGGCGGACCGAGGAAGAAGGCGCCCGCCAGGGGGCTGTTCTGCGCGCCGCTCTGCGACGACTTTTCACCGCCCAGCTCCCACATCAGGCTGGCCTCGGGCTTGTGGATGCTGTAGGCCCGCAGCCGGTTCGTCGTCGTGGCCGTGGCCTGTTGCGGCAGCGGCATGCCGCCCATGTAGTAGTTCTGGTAGTTGAAGGTGACGGGGTTCAGCTCCTCGATGCAGAACACGCGCTCGCCGTCGCTGCTCAGGGTGCCGTAGGTGGCGTCGTACAAGGCGCGCTGCTGCAGCGCCTGGTCGCGGAGCGAGGCGAAGTTGTAACCGGGGTTGTAGGGGTTGATGCGGCGCCGGCCGTCCTGGATCGTCGGACCGACGTTGCCGCTGGGCTCTTTGGCCGCGTCGTCGATGAGCTTGAGCATCCGGTCGTCGCGGGCCACGTGCCAGCGCCGGTTGCCTTGCCGGTCGGGCCGGCAATCGACCGCCACGATCTGCGTGGCCGTGCGCAGCAGCACCAGGTCGCCCACCACGATCGGCTGAGCGGCCGGCAGGACCGGCTGGTTCTGCTGACGCTGCATCGTCACGCCGGCTTGGATCGCCTTGCCGATGTCGGTTTCGTTGTCGTTGCCGAACAGCGGGTTGCCACCCGTCAAGGCGTCCGGCGCGCCGCTGTGATAGTGTTCGGCCGCCCAAACGAACTCGACCTGCGGGACGTGGCTCGCCCCGGCGCCGCTGCGGGCTGCGTCGCCGCGAGCCAGCAGGTGCTCCGCGGAGTGGCTTTTCAGTTGCAGAATCTCGGGAAGGTGCTGCCGCAGACGGGCCAGCGGCTCGCCGCCGGGGGCGAACAGCTCGACCTCGCGCTCCGCGAACTTCAGCGAAGCGCTGGGGCGAGTCTTGCTCAGCCGCTCCAAGACGGCCTTGGCGCGGTCTTCGCGCTGCGCCAGCAACCAGCAGGCGGCCAGCTTGATCGACAGGGCCGGCTCCAAGGCGGCGATGGTCTTGGCCGGCGCCTGTTGCAATCGCTCGATGGTCTTGGCCGCCACCAACGGCTGGCCCTGATCGAGGTAGTAGTCGGCCAGCAGCCAGGCCGCCTGGTAGCCGGAATCGGTGTGGAAATACCGCCGGGTCACGTCCTCCAGCGTCTGCCAACTGCCGGAGGCCAGGGCTTCGGCCAGCAGCTTTTGCCCCGGCGGACCGAACCGCAGATCGTATTGCCGCCGCCCTTCTTCCGGCAGAGAACCGATCAGCCGCTCGACCTCTTTACGCAGGCTGTAGTGGTTCTTGGCGTCGGGGTCCGGCTTAAAGAAGAAATCTTCCGACGTCTCCAGCAACCTGCCCAGCACCATCACGGCGTCGCCATAGTTCTTGGCGTCGATCTGTTCCTTGGCCAGCTTGAGCTTGCGGAGGATCGTGCGATCTTCCGGCAGCGCGACGGTGGCCGAGCCGCTGCCCGTGCCGCCGCCGTTGACCACGATGGCAGGCCCTATGAATCTCTGGGCCAACGCGGTCGTGGCGGGCACCAGAATCAGCAGTGTGGCCGTGACCCAGATTACGCAGCAGCGGGCCGCAGAGAAGGCCGCAGAGAAGGCCGCAGAGAAGG
>JBGQHD010000973.1:0-2364 GCA_041497795.1 Planctomycetia bacterium | reverse complement strand
TGACTCCTGACTCCTGACCCCTGACTCCTGACCCCTGACCCCTGACCCCTGCCATGTCCGTCTCATTCGAAGAACTCGAAGGCTCCCCGAAGCTCGCGGTCAGCGAGCAGGGCATCACGGCCTGGCGCTCCTTCCGCGTCGCCTGGGCCGACTGGCCGGCGTTCTGCGGCGAGCTGATCGGCAGCTACCGCGTCGTGGGGGGCACGTTTGTGTTCACGGCCCCGCTGGAGTTTCCCGGCTTTCGCAACCTGGTCGTCTCCGACATCCAGCTCGAGCCGTTCGACCCCGCCAGCCCCGATGGAACCGGCGTCAGCACACTCGCCGCCACGCCCAACACGTATACCGCCGGCGGGGCGCGGGTCACGGCGACGTACGCTACGGCATTCGACGTGGACAACGAGCCGCGGCCGGAGCTGCCCAAGGTCCCCAAGGGCACGTACCTGACGTTTCGCGCCGACCTGGGGGCGGAGTACCTGGCCACGCCCGGCCGCATCTGGCGCTGGCAAGCGCCGCCCAGCAACCCGGTGGTGCCCGACGACGTGAATCCGGGCCTGCTGATCCCGCAGGGTGCGTTCCACCTCACCTGGCACCGCGTGGCGCTGCCGCCCTGGGGCACGATCCGCGAGCTGCGGGGCAAAGTGAACAACGCTACGTTCGTCGGCGCGCCGCCGGGCACGGTGCTGTTCTTGGGCGCGCGGGTGCGGCGGCGGTTCCACTTCGCCGTGCTGGGCGGCTTTTGGGAAGTGCAATACACCTTCCAGGAAAACACCAAGGAACTGACGAGCGGCGCCAAGGTCGGCTGGAACTACTTCTACAAAGAGACCAAGGTCGGCAGCGAGCACTGGGTGCCGATCGCTAACGAAGACGGCAACCCCCCCTACGGCGCCGGCGACCTGACGCGGTTATTCGTATTCGGATAGCGGTACCAAGACGCCGGCTTCTTGGAGAAGCCGGGCGTCTTACGTCCCTCGCAGCCAGACGCTTGCGGTTTAGCCGGCGCAACGAACGATGCATCCCGCCAAACGACTACCGCCGGGCGCTACGGTATCGGCCGCCGATTACAACGCGCTCGTGGACATAGTCGAAGAGCTGCGGGAGCTGATCGGCTCGCCGCAGCGGTGGCCGATCACTAGCTCGTTTCCCATTGAAGTCCGCCGGCATCCCGGCGGCGTGCACCTGTCGTTGGCGTACACCGACCGCGACGCGGTGATCGAGTTGACCTCGCGGCTCAGCGGCGGCGGCAGCGCGCGGGCCAAGCTGCTCTGGCTCGACGGCGGCTGGAAAGAGGCCGAGAGCGAAGAGCTGACCGTCTACGACGTGATCGGCACGATGGAGGGCGACCCCGGCGACAAAGCGCTGGCCAAGTTCCATCGCCAAAGCGGCCGCTGGCTCGTGTGGCAATTGCAGTGCTAGGCGATGAGTCATGCACAGATTTCGCAGCGCGGAGAGCCGCAACGGAAAGATCTTGAACAGAAGGTAACGAAGGAAACGAAGAACGCTTTCAAATCCTCTTCTTCGTTGCCTTCGTTACCTTCTGTTCAATTAGACCACAAGAAAGTGACCCGATCGCCGCCAGAATCTGCTTGCCGCACAGAGACGCTTAACGTTGGTAGCGCGAGATCGACTTCCGACGCGTCCTTTGTTAGGGCGATCCACCGTTGACACCGTCCAAGAAACCATTGATCTGCTTGGACTCTTCGGAATCTTCCTCTTGTTGCCGTTGCTTGGCCAGCGACTTGTTCGTGATGTCGTCGTGGTTGCCAAACTCGCCGTCCGGTCCGGCGCTGGTGACGAGAAAGTCCTTGCCGTCGCGGCTGCCTTCGTTGAGGTAATGAATGGAACGGCCCCAGCCATCGACGAAGCCGGCGATCATCCGGCTGCCCTGTTCCGTGGTGGGAGCGCTGCCGTTGGCGGCAATGTGCTTGGCGATGATCGCCGTGGCCTCCTCGACGGCGGCGATGGAACGCTCCTCGCGGCGTTTCTCCTTTTCCGCCGGCGGCGTGAACAGCTCCATCTCGTCGGCCACCAGCAGCGTGCCCGCCCCGGCCAGGTACAGCGTGCCCAGCAGCCCCAGCACGACGCCCGCCGTGGCCGCCCCCTTGGGCACGCGGAAGATGCCCAGTCCGCTGATGAGCAGGCCCAGCGGACTGAGCGCTCCGCAGACGATGACCTGCCACGCCGGCAGGCCGCGGAGCAGCGGAAGATCGAGGAAGTGCAGAACGCTGAGTCCCGCCAGGACCGGCACGCCCAGCAAGGCCAGGCACAATCCCACGATGCCCAAGGGATTGGTCGGGTGCGCCGGGCCGGAAGCGGTGCGAGGAGCTGCGCCAGACGACATGAGGGCCTCCTCCGGGGGTTGTTCCC
>JBGQHD010000972.1:0-2364 GCA_041497795.1 Planctomycetia bacterium | reverse complement strand
TGATCGCAGAGACTGGCGTCAAGCCCTTTGTGCCCTTACACAGTAAGACTCGGCTTCCGGGGCACACCCTCACCTTCGGGCTTCGGCCAGGGGCCTCACCTAGGGGCCGGCTGAAAATAACTTGTATTGGTGATCACGCGTCGGCGCGCGGAGAGAGGGTGTAGTTCCATCGTGACGTATGGGTCTGGATGGAGAGCCGTTCCATCGCGTCGTCGAGGACCTTGAGGCCTTTGTCGTACTGCTTGCGGATCAGCTGCGCTCTCATGCGCAAGCCTGTTGCGGTGGTGGTGGTCCGAATGTATTTCAGGACGGTTTCGTAGCTGTCGAGTGGCACCGCTTGCCAGTTCCGGCTGATCTCGCAGTTCACCCGGTGCTCAACGGGATTCCACTTGGAGGCTCCCGGCGGGTAGTGGCACACCGTGATGGTCAGTTGGTGGCGGTCACAGACTCGGTCTTGAAGGCGTGCTTTCCAGACGCGCGCACGATGGCCATTGCCGCCTCCTCCGTCGGCAAGGATCAAGACGCGGTTGGAGTCTGGATAATGCCGTCGGCCCTCGAGTCGCCACCATCGTTCGATGGAATCAACGGCGAATTCGGGGGTTCCACGGGACGTTCCGACGCAGACGAAGGCACGATTGGCTTCCGTGTTGTAGATGACGTACGGAATCGCCACGCCCTTGGCGAGGGAGCGGAAGTCGTGGTCGTTGACCAACCTGGGCGCCTGGCTCCAGGCCTTGCCGTCGTTCTTGAAGTTGCCGACCAGTTCCCGCTTCTTGGCGTCCACGCTGATGATCGGATCGTCCCGCATGGCGAACGTGGTCCGCAGTCTGCGAATGTAGCGGAACTGCAGGTCGCGCGTGGCGGGTGACGACCCATGGGCGCGCTTCTTGTGGTTGACTCGGAGCGAGAATTTCAGCTTCTTGAGCAAGCGTCCAACGGTGGACTTGCCGACGTGGATTCCAAGGCGCCGCAGTTCCTTGGCGATCTTCTCGGTTGCCTTGTGAGTCCACTTCAATCCCGAGATCGGATCGCCAGCCGTCTCGAGTCGCATCAGGGCTTCGATGTTCGCGATGATCTCGGGCGTTTTTTTTCCGATGGTGTTCTTCCCCCACCTGGCCTGCGGGAACGACCCAGCAGGATGTCACGTTCGAGCAGCGCCTGCCGTCCCTTGGCCACGGTCTGCACGTTCACGCCGAGGAGCTCGGCGATCCAGCGGTCTTTGGCATCAACCTGCAGGGCTTCCAGTCCCGCGAACAACCGTCGCTGTTGCTCGTCGAGCAAGCTGAAGAAGAGAATGATGGCGGCCTTGACCTCATCGGTGAGCACAGCGCCGTCCGCCTCCGGTGCCGCCTGTCCCGCGCCGTCCCGCGCCCGTCGTGAATCCAGTTGGTGGGTGCGGACCGTCGCCTCGGGCGAGCAGTACAGATACAGACCGGCGACTTTCTCGCGTACCACCCGCTCGTCGTTCACCAGTCGCCAGAGCGGTGCCTTGACCTCGACGTGAAGACACTCTTTGAGTTCGTGAGCAAAGTATCCAGCATCCGCTGCGCTCACGAGCGCTTCCAAGGTTGCCAGCAGCGTGCCGTAGCGAGAGAACCACGCGGACCGGTGCGACCAGAGCCCCAGCTCGTCGAAGCGGGCAATTTCGTCCAGCGTGTAGTAGCGCCCCCCGTGCGAGTAGCTGCTTCGGTACGCCAGCTCCGCCAGCTTCCTGAACACCGTCATGTCCACGTTGGTGCCCAATGCCTGCTTCAGCTCGTCCAACGTGGCGGTCTTTCGCTTACGGAGCAGCGCCCGAAGCGCCTCGGCCGAGTAATGCGCCATGGACAACATGTTATAGTAGAAACTATTCTTGCGCAATAGTTCCCACTATAACATCTTCGTATAAGCCTCCGCCTCGTCGGGATCCCCCGCGTTTTCCATGGGGTGTCGATAGACTCGGCTCAGATAACCAGCCGCGCGCGTTGTGAGACTTCAACCCGCTCAATCAAAGTTATTTTCAGCCGGCCCCTAAGCTTGTAGCTGTTCCCCGTGAATCGAATGATGAAGTCTGGCTCGACGTACTCCTTGCCTAGCGGCGAGGCGCCTGGAGGATACACGAACTTAGGTTTGCTCTTCACGTCGCCGTACACGTCGAGCAGAATAGGCGTCTGTTGAAGGAACCTGTGGAACACGGCTTCATCGGCATCGGGCGTTTCCATGAGGAGCACGGCAAACTGAGCAATCTTTTCCGCCAGGAGGCGGAGGCGGTCATGAAAACGCTCGATCCACAAGGTGGGTGCACCGAAGGACATGGTGCCGCCCTGGCCGTGCGCCTGCATGGCGAATGCCTGCGCGAAATCGCGGCGCAGATCGATCGCTACG
>JBGQHD010000971.1:0-2369 GCA_041497795.1 Planctomycetia bacterium | reverse complement strand
CCATGCCCGCAGCCACGTTCCGGAACCAGGACGACCCGCCGCCGCTCGACGTCACTGCGCGGGAGACGATTCCGGGAGACGTCGGCGCCCCGGGCCGGCGCTCTTGGCGACCTGGTTGGGCCGGGCTCAGCACGCGGCACGCCGTCAGCCCCAGCAGCCGGGACACCCGATGCCGATTGTGGGCGAAGACGTCGTACGCCAGGTCACTCACGTAGCGCAAACCCGGCAAGGCAAACCAGGCGAGCAGGTGATAGGGCAGCGGCAGTCCCCGCAGCGTCGCCGCCGCGGCCCGCGAACGCGTGTACATCCGCCCGCTGCGGTCGTCGAAGACCACGACGGTCTTCTCGACGAGCCCTGCGGGGATGGCGTGCCGATAGGCCTCGCGGTCGGAGCTGCCGATGAACGACAGCCGCCCAAAGCGGTCGCAGGCGGCGAGGACCTCGCAGGTCCGCGTGCAGATGCCGCAGCCGTCGTCGTAGTACACCGTGGCCGGCCGCGAGAAAGGGGCCAGCCACCGCCCGAGCAATGCCCAATCGGCATCGGTCAGCAGCACGGCATAGCTGGCGACCATGACGTAAGAGAACAGACCGGCGTCGAGCGTCACGGCGATCCCCAGATGTAGCGGCACCAGCGCGGCGATGGCCACCCGCCGCAACAGCGGCTGAAACCAGGGGAGCAGAAACATCGGCAGTGCGGCCAGCTCGATGGCCAGCGTGCCCCAGCTCAGGCCGCGGATGAACCACAGCGGCATCTCGCGGGTCCAGACGGCGGCCGTGCGGATCGACTGCTCCATGTGCAGCACGTAGTGGATGGCCGTGCCGTCGAGCCAGGCGGCGCTTTCGCCCCACAGCATCGGCACCGTTTTCCAGAGGCCGGTGAAGAAGTAGATCATGCCGATCTGCAGCACGACGCCGAACGCGCCGATGGAGAAGCCGGAGCGTCGCGCGGCGGGCACCAGCCTGGCGGACAGCAGCCCGGCTGCTGCGGAGCAGCCGGGCTGCTCTCGTGGCAACACCACGCCGCGGCGTATCGCATTTCGCAGCGCGTCCACGGAGAAGCGCTCGCCCAGCGGCAGGAACTGGGCCCACAGGATCAGCGAGCCGATGACGAAGTCGGCCCCGATCAGCGTGTACGGATTGCGGTGCACGATCGCCGCCCAGGCCAGCAGGCTCAGCACGCCGAAGAGCCGCGTGCGGTAACCGACCAGGAACATCGAGTAGCAGACGAGCACGGCGACGAAGAAGCCGCGCATCGCCCAGGGGCTCGCGTCCAGCCATTCCAGCGGCGTCCACCAGCCCAGCGCCGGCCAGAAGCCGCTTTGCGACACGGCGATGTCGCGGATGTCCCCCAGCACCCGGGCCGGCAGAACGCCGTCCCACGCGTAAAGCACGTCGAGCCAGCGCCAGCGGCTGACCCAGTGGGCGATGAGCACCAGGCCCAACAGAATGCGAAACAGCCCGGCCGAGCGCAGGTCGATGGTGAACCAGAAGTCAATCAATCGCCGGCGCAGGCCGCCCGCGCCGGGACGATCCGCTGTGGACGCAAGCTCCGCCCCATGCCTGGCTGTCATGGCGTGTTCCTCACTTCTCTGTCCGCAGCCGGGCGGCGGGCGCAACACGTTCCGGTCTTGCGCCGGCCCGGCCGTTTATGCCTCCCTTTCATTATGCGCTGAATTTGGCGAACTGGCCAACGGAAGCGGGGTGAACTCCAGAAGCAAGGGAACGGCGACCCCATGTCACCCTGAGCGCCAGCGAAGGGTCTGGGGGGCTTGATGAAGGGTTCCCTGGAAGACGAGAATGAGTAGGTTCAAATTCTCGCGTTGCTCTCACTTGCTTGCTCTTTTCGCCCGCGGAGATTTCCATTCGGCATGCGAGGACGAGCAAGACGAGCAAGACGAGGAGGAGCCAGCTAGTGGGACAAGCCCAAAACCTCTCGCCGGAGTTGCAGCGGAAGCTGGAACAAGTCATCACCCGGTATCTGCGCGCCGTCGAAGCGGGGATGCCGGTCGATCGCGAGGAACTGCTGGCGCGTCATGACGAGTTGGCCGAGCACCTGCGAGCATTCTTCGCTGCCCAGGACCAGGAGGCTAAGACTCTGCCTCCGCAAGAGCAGGACATGAAAGGTGGAGCCAGCCGGGTCGTTCCGTCGCCCGGCAGCAGGGTCCGTTACTTCGGCGACTACGAGCTGCTGGAGGAGATCGCCCGCGGCGGCATGGGCGTCGTCTACAAGGCCCGGCAAGTGAGCCTGAATCGGATTGTGGCGCTCAAGATGATCCTGGCCGGGCAACTGGCCAACGAAGACGACGTGCGGCGGTTCTATACCGAGGCCGAAGCGGCGGCCCAGCTCGATCATCCCGGCATCGTGCCGAT
>JBGQHD010000970.1:0-2373 GCA_041497795.1 Planctomycetia bacterium | reverse complement strand
TGAGGGCCATGCCGTCCTTGTGGCCGTAGACCACGTCGGGCTGGATTTGCACGTCGTCCGCGGCCCGCAATCGAGCATCGACCGCGGCGATCACGAGCAGGGCAGCCAAGAGACGCAGGATGGTGGTTTTCATGACAGGCTCGCGAGGAACGAAGGTGATGAAGGCACGTAGCCGAAGTCGCCAGACTTCGGATGAGCAGACGCCGCCGACTTCGAAGGACTTCGATGCCCGAACTCTGGCGAGTTCGGCTACGTGGTGTTACAGCATAACCCGCGAAAGGTAAGGCGGACACTCTTGTCCGCCTGCCCCCAAGTGCCGCGCCGCCGTGTCGAAGGCGGACAGGAGTGTCCGCCTTACGCTCTTGACTCGTTTACGCCGTGTCGATAAATTTAGGGTCGTTGACAACGTGTAAACAAGGACTGCGCGGCAGGCGCCGCCTGCGCGATTCACGGGAGCGATCATGGCGAAGGGCCGTCGGCTGGCGATGAGCGAGGCGGAAGCGGACGTGCTCCGCGTGCTGTGGGAGCACGGGCCGGGCACGGTTCGCGAGATTCAAGACCTGCTCGCCGGGCGGCCGCGGAAATGGTCGCGGTCCACAGTCATCACGTTGCTCCAACGGTTGGAGAAGAAGCAGTACGTGGCCAGCGACCAGGGGGGATTTGCCTTCGTGTTTCGGGCCATTGCCAGCAAGGAAGACGTGCTGCAAGAGCGGCTGCAAGAAGTGGCCGAGGAGCTCTATCAGGGGGAGCCGGCGCCGCTGGTGCTGGCCTTCGCGGAGCGGCACCGCTTCACCGCGGAAGAGGTGGCCCAGTTCCGCACGATGATCGAGCAGATCGAGCGGCAAACGAAGCGGCGGAAGTCGAAAGGGTGAGCCGCGCGTCGGCGGGCGGATAGGGGAGCAAGTCACGGCTCGTATCAGCGAGGCGTACGATGAACGGCGTTCTGTGGTGGCTCGCGCAGAATACGGTGACGATCGGCCTGGCGGTCGTCGTCGTGGCCCTGCTGTGTCGTCTGACGCCGAACCGCCCGGCGCTGCACCATTTGCTGTGGCTGATCGTGATGCTTAAGTTCCTCACGCCGCCGGTCGTCGTCTGGCCTTGGAGCATGGAGACCATTGCTGATCGCTGGCGTCAACCGGATGACTCGCCAGGAGCGATTGCGGCCGCGCCGGCCTCGCGGGAACCAGGCACTCTTCCGACAATTCCCGCCGATATCGGCCTTGCCAACAGAGTCGGCAGCGAAGTTGGCGACACGGCGCGGGGCGAATTGCGGGACACGATCCAGCCTCGGCCGCGAATCGACATCGAGTCAACTGCCGAAGCATCGCTCGCTGCCACGCCACTCGCGTCGCCTGTCGGCTTGGCCGGCGGCGAGAGCGTCGAGGGCAATACGCCCGGCCAAATCGATCGACCATCCGAGCCCAACGACGCCCCTGCGAGCTGGCACTGGCTGAACCCGACGCTCTTCGTGATCTGGGCCGCCGGCGCACTGCTGGCCGCGATTTGGCAGGCGCGGCGGCTGTATCGCTTTCACTGCCTGGCGCGGCGAGCGCTTCCCGCCCCGGCGCCGCTCGCCGACGAGGTGCAGGCCGTCGCAGCCCGCTTGAGCATGCGGCCGCCGCCGGCCTGCGTGTCCGAGGGCATCACGACGCCGCTGGTCTGGTCGCTTGTGCGGCTGATGCTTCTCTGGCCCGCTCGGCTGGCCGGCGAAGTCGCCGACCAGCGCGGTGTGATCGCGCACGAGCTGGCCCACGTCAAGCGGCGCGATCATTGGACGGCCTGGCTGTCTCTGGCCGCCGGCTGCGTCTGGTGGTGGAACCCGCTCTTCTGGCTCGTTCGGCGGCGGCTGCACGAAACGGCCGAGATGGCCTGCGACGCGATCGCCGTGGAGCTGTTGCCCGAGGGCCGGGGGCGGTATGCGGAATTGCTGTTGGAATGGTCTCAATGGTCACCCCAGGCGACGCCGGCGCCCGCCGTGTTGGGCGCGAGCTTCGGCGCTCGCCACACTTTTCGCAGGAGATTAGCGATGATTCTCAGTGACCGTGTATCGAGTAAGCTGTCGTGGCCCGGGTTGGCCCTGGCGGGCCTGCTGGCCCTGGCCTCGCTGCCGGCGTGGGCTTGGGGACAGGCGACGGAAGCGGCGTCGGCCGCCGATCGAGCGGCAACGGCGCCGGACGAACCAGCGGCCGCGGACGAACCAGCCGAGACCAAGTCGCTCCAGGACGTAGTGGCTCGGCTGACGGCGCAGCTCAAGGCGCAGGAGGACAAGCTGCGGCGGGTGGAAGCCGAGCGCGCCGAGTTGATGGACCAAATGAAGCGGCTGGCGGACCGGGTTCACGAGCTGCAAGACGTGCTCAAGAAGACACCAGCCTG
>JBGQHD010000969.1:0-2374 GCA_041497795.1 Planctomycetia bacterium | reverse complement strand
TTTAGCCGGACTTCTCGTCATGTTGGGCGGCTACCGGGTTACTTGACTCGCGGCGGCTTGTCGGAAGGGGATGACTCGTCCACGCCGGGCCGCATCGGCCCAGGGGCCGGGACCTCTTCGCACGGCAGATGTCCGAACGGCAATTCGCTCTGTGGAAGGTCGCTCAGCGGAATGATCCGCGGGCCGATGTCGTACGGCACGTCTTCCAGCATCGGCCGATGGTAGGGCGGGTACCAGGGATAGTCGATGTTCCGCCGGTAGTCGCAGCCTGGGCCCCCGCAGCCGTCTTCCCGGCAGCGCTCACAATGCCGGTTCCCCGGCGTGCAGCCATAGCGGTACGCAAAGGGGTTTTGCGACGGCAGGGGTTCGCGATCGTGGGCGTGAGACCCCCAAGGCAGCACGAGGACGAGAACCGCGGCGTACATGGCAGGTGCGATCGGCGGACGGAGAGTGCCCCAATAGTCCGTTATCGACCGCCGCGGAGTGGATGTTCCACACTAACCCGACGCGCAAGCGAGGGAGATGCGGAATCCGCCTGTTTTCCGCGATCCTCCCTCGCTTGCGCGTCGGGCTGGTGTCGGCGCGCTCGGCGGCGAACTTTGCTGGCACCCGGCGGCAAATGATGGTAGCATGCGGCTGCCGTCGAGGGGTCCAAAGCCCCCCGGCGGCCATCCCGCCTCCGTGGAACCCGCCATGCTCGATCTCTTGCCTGCTGATTCTCGCAATTGCCAGGGCCTCAGCCGACGGCACTTTCTTCGTATCGGCGCGCTTTCGGGGCTGGGCCTGTCGCTGCCGGGCCTGTTGGCCTCGCGTCAAGCGGCGGCCGCCCAGGGGAAGAGGGCCAAGGACGTCAGTTGCATCCTGATTTGGACGCTGGGCGGCACGAGCCATCACGATACGTTTGACCCCAAGCCCGACGCCCCGACCAGCGTGCGCGGCGAGTTTGGCACCGTCGCGACGGCCGTGCCCGGCGTGCGGTTCGCCGAAGTGGCCCCCCGCATGGCCCGCGAGGCGAAACGCTTCGGCCTGCTGCGGAGCCTGAACCCCAAGAACGGCTCGCACGGCGCGGCCGACTACGTGATGATGTCGGGCCACCCGTTCAGCACGACGATGATCTACCCGACGTTTGGGTCGATCGTCAGCCAGCACCAGGGCTTCAAGACGCGGATGCCGCCGTTCGTGCAGCTCGGCCAGTGGGTCGAGAAAGGCTTCGGCGGCGGCACGGCCGGCTACCTGGGCATCGTCCACAATCCGTTCGAGATCACGGGCGATCCCAATGTCGATAAGTTCTCGGCCCGCGATATCACGCCGCCGGCCGGCGTGGACGGCAATCGCCTCAGCCGCCGCCGCGGCATGCTGGGCGTGGTCGATGCCCTACAGCGGCAGGGAGAAGCCCGGCTTCTCCAAGAAGCCGGGCTTCTGGGGCCTCAGCCGCAAGCCTTCAGCTCGCTCGACAAGCACTACCAAGCGGCCCTCAACCTGATCACCGCCCCGGAAACGCGGCGGGCCTTCGAGATCGGCCGCGAGGACCCGCGGCTGCGCGACCGCTACGGCCGCACTCGCTTCGGCCAGGGCTGCCTGCTGGCCCGGCGGCTGATCGAGGCCGGGGTGCGGTTCGTCACGGTCAGCGACCCGAGCTGGGACACGCACGCCGACAACTTCAAGTCGCTGAAGAACCACCTCATGCCGCCGGTCGATCAAGCGCTGCCCGAGCTATTGATCGACTTGGAAAACCGCGGTCTTCTCGACAGCACGCTGGTGGTCTGGCTGACGGACTTCGGCCGCACGCCGAAGATCAACTCCGCCAGCGGCCGCGACCACTGGGCCTCGGCCGGCTTTGCGATCATGGCCGGGGCCGGCATCCCCGGCGGCTCGGTCGTCGGCCGCACCGACGCCGAGGGCGGCGTGCCGACCGACGCCGAATACTTCCCCGAAGACGTCGCCGCCACGATCTACACCAAGCTCGGCATCCCGCTGGACCTGATCACGTACACCGCCGACAACCGGCCCGTCCGGCTGAACGACGGCCGGGCGATTCGGGAGTGGGTGTAGACTCTGCGATCTCGCTACATGGATGCGATGTTCGGCCGGCGGCGGGAGGCAATGTAAGCCGCTGACGTGCCCGCGAATCACGCGAATTTACGCGAATCCACAAGACATTCGCGTGAATTCGCGTGATTCGCGGGCACAATTCGATTTCATCTCGTCCGCGCTGTTCTTGGGATGATCGGTCGACAATCCCTCGTCCTCGCACTAACCGGGCCGATGGGGGTTGGTCAGAATCTGTGATTGTTGGGAGGCGACGACGGTCAGTAGAATGGCGACAATCAGTCGCCCGGCGCAGCCGTGGAAGTCCCTCAAGCAACGGCCGACA
>JBGQHD010000968.1:0-2375 GCA_041497795.1 Planctomycetia bacterium | reverse complement strand
TGCGAGCGCGGGGTGACGAAGTGCGCCCCGGCGCGTTCAGCGCGGTGCGCGCGATGTCGGCCGACTTGCACATTGCCGATCAAAACTCCGGCCCGCGCCGCCGGCTGCGGCTGGCCGAATGGATCGTCGATCCGTGCAATCCGCTCACGGCCCGCGTGCTGGTGAATCGGCTGTGGCATTATCATTTCGGAGTCGGCCTGGTCGATACGCCGAGCGATTTTGGCTTCAACGGCGGCCGGCCGTCACATCCCGAGCTGCTCGATTGGCTGGCGGCCGACTTCGTCGAGCACGGCTGGCGGATCAAGCGCGTGCAGCGACAGATTGTGCTCTCGGCCGTCTATCGCCAGGGCGCGCAGCACAACGCGGCAGCCGCCGCCAAGGATGGGGCCAACCGGCTGCTGTGGCGATTCTCGCCGCGCCGGCTCACCGCCGAAGAGCTGCGCGACGCAACGCTGCATGCCGCCGGGCAGCTCGATCCGCGGCTGGGCGGGCCGAGCTTCGCCCTCTTCGATTACCGCGACGGCAACGTGCCCGACTACGTGCCGCGCGATCGCCAAGGGCCGGAGACCTGGCGGCGGGCGATCTACATGTACAACATCCGCACGTTTCAGCCGCCGGTGATCGGCGCCTTCGATTGCCCCGATCCCTCGGTGCAAACGCCGCAGCGGGCCCGCAGCACGACGGCCCTACAGGCGCTGTCGCTGCTCAATAATTCCTTCACGATTGAGCAGGCCGAGCATCTCGGCCGGCGGATCGAGCGCGAAGCGGCGGGAGATTCTTCCCAACAGGCGGGACCGGAGATCCACGCGGCCTTGGCCTTTCGCCTGGCACTGCGACGAGAACCGCGGCCGGAAGAGCTGCGCACGGCGGGGGACTTCGCCCGTCGCCACGGCCTGCCGGCACTCTGCCGGGTGCTCTTGAACCTCAACGAGTTCCTGTACGTGTTCTGAACGGCGCGGTCCACGGCTGGCTGAATGGGCGGAGCGCGACGTCGCTGACTTCGCACTCGAAGACCCCCTGGCCGGGCACCGCGAAGCTGACGCGCAGCGTGCCCAAGCGGTTGATCGTGTCGTCCACTTGCGGGTCATCTGCTTGAAACGGCAGACGGGATGGCTTCCCAACGCCTTCCCTAATCATGCAGGTCCATCGACCAAGGCTGCGCGGATAGCGCGCACGGTCGTCCCACAGCTCGGCCTCGATCGTGCCCGCCGCGGCGATCGGAGCGCCGTAACCGTTGAGCGGCACGACACGCAGCAGCAGCCCATCGAAGGCGGCGTCGGCGTCCCAGTTGGCCAAGCGCGCGTCGGCCCAGATCGATTGCACTTGGCGGCTGGCAGAGCCATCGCCGGCGAACGTGGGGTAGGCATCTTGCCTGCCGGCGGGCGGACTGCCTGCTCCACTTGCTTCGGGCCGCTTCGCTCGAGGCGGCTCGTGCAGCGAGCGGATTTGCAGTGCCTTGGCGCGAAACGCCGCGGCCTCCAGATCGTCGCTGCCCACCACGCCCCGCGCCACGTGGTCCCACTCGATGGGCCGCAGAATCTCCGCGTTGCCGTAGGCATAGCGCAGCCACAACCGCTGCGAGGAGGTACGGCTATCGACCTCGGCCGTGAGCTGCTCGCCGTCCTTCAACTCGACGACGACGCGCTGACCGGCGCGAAGCTCGGAGTGCGACGCGGCCGCCAGTGCTACCGTTAGGCAAAGGCAAAGCAAGCCCGGTCGCAATGAGCGAGTGTTCAGAACAAATGCCATGCGCGGGCATAGGGCAAGACGCATGCCCGGCGCAGGTGCGAGAACGCCCGCGCGACTTTCGTGCCGGCGTGAACGGGACTTGCGACGAGGGGTGGCGAGTGACCCGGCTCGACATGTGGCACGCCGGCAACACCGCGCGTGGACAAACGGCAACGTGCAAAAGGTCGTTCAGGGGTCTTCCGGGATCTCTCAGTCGGCTTCTTCCCACCAGCTAGAAGCTGGTGGCAGACGGGGAGTCGGCCGAAGCCGACTAAGAAATGCCACGAGTCGGTGAAGGACCATCGAGGCTCAATGCGAGGAATTGGGCGACAGACGTGGGCATCGGGTGTTCCTTGGCCGACGTTTAGTATAACCGATGGTCCGCCACGTGGACGGCGACCTCATCATCTATGAAGGCGGCTCCACAGCGGCGTGGTCAATCGGGGAAATGATGGGGGCGCTGAACAAGGAGGTCCAGGCCGACACCGCTACCTTGTCGGGCGATCACCAGGCGACGCGGTTGACGCCATCGACGCGAGGCACGACATCGCTGGGGAACGGCGTGCTCTGGGCCTTCCATCAACTCCGGCGCTGCCAGAGGGCAACTTCCCCGCGCCGGTTGCGAACCGGCGGTCCGGCGCGTGACG
>JBGQHD010000967.1:0-2378 GCA_041497795.1 Planctomycetia bacterium | reverse complement strand
TTCTGGGCCTCCCTGCGAAGTGGGACAAGATCGAGGCTCACGCCCCTATCTTGCCAACTCCCCAGGGTTGCACCGTGGTGCGCCGCCAATTTCAACCGCCGCGACACTCCCCCGCGCCGCCGTTTTCAACCGCCGTCAACAGATGGGCAAGAAGGTCAAGCGGGTGATTCGCCAAGCGACGCCCGAGGAGTGCAACCGCCACGCGGAGGTTCGCGCGCGGGCGAAGCGAGAGTTCCCGCCGCTGGAGCCGCCACGCGAGCCGTCGGTCAAGAACCGAGTCGCGGCGGCGATTCGTAAGGCCAGGAAGGATCAGCAATTGACCTGGTATGCCGTCGCCAAAAAGGCCGGCATTCCCAATCCTAACACGGTCCGCGACATCGAATACGGCCGCGACGCCAAGCTCTCGAACGTCGAGGCGATCGCCAAAGCGCTGGGGCTGAAACTGGAACTCGTCGAGGCGCCGCCGTGACGCGCGCCGACGTGCTCACCGTAGCCCGCAAGGCACTGGTGGCATTGGCGGCGGCGGCTTGATGAACAAGCAGTGCTCGCTAATGCGCCCGTCGCAACCGACGGGTCTACGGACTTGCCCCTCTGCCGCCCGCTGCGCGGGCTTCGTCTGTCGCGCCGTTGCCTCCACGGGCTGACGCCCGTGGCTACTGCCTGTCGCCCGCTGGCGCGGGCTCGTCGATTCGTGCCAAAGCGCGTGCATATTTTGCCTTCGGCGGACGCCGCCGACTCTTCACGCCATGCTTCCTGCTACCTCGGGCGTCGGAACTGCCCAAGACTAGCCCGCGCTAGCGGGCGGAAGATAGTAGCCACGGGCGTCAGCCCGTGGGAAGCGGTAGAATCTGCATCCGTCAGCCCCCGCAGGGGGCGAAAGAGCCGTGTTCTTGCATCATCTGAGGAACCTCCATGGGCCACACTTTCACGAAGCATCTATACCACATCATTTTCAGCACCAAGCAGCGCCGGGCGTTGATCAAGGACCGGATTCGTCAGGAGCTACGCGAATATCTCTGTGGCATCGCCCGAAACACGCAGGGCAAGATTCTCAATGTCAATGGCGTTGAGGACCACTTGCACATCCTGGCGAGCATCAAGCCGTCGATCGCCGTCTCCGACTTTGTCCGGACGATCAAGGCCAACTCGTCGCGCTGGGCCTCCGAGCGCACTTACTTCGACTGGCAGGACGGCTACAGTTCCTTCACCGTCAGCCGGTCCGTTGAACCTCGCGTCTCCGCTTACATCGATGGCCAGGCCGAGCACCACCGGCGCGTGCCGTATGCCGAGGAGCTGCGTACCCTGCTGGAGAAGCACGAGATCGAGTTCGATCCGGAGCACTACCTTGACTGATGCGCCGCGTCTCTGACGCCCGCTGCACGGCTTCGTTGACGCACAACCGCGTTCCACGGGCTCACGCTACGCCAGAATCTCTCTCACGATGCGGCCGCTCTGCCCATCGAGCAAACTGCCGGCGCCGCCGGGGCGGGTGAAGACCAGGTGCTGCGGGTCGAGGCCGAAGAGGTGCAGCAGCGTGGCGTGGTAGTCGTAGTGGTGGACGATGTTCTCGACCGCCTTGTGGCCCAGCTCATCCGTGGCGCCGTGGACGTGGCCGGCCTTCACGCCGCCGCCGGCCAGCCACATCGAAAAGCCGTAGGTGTTGTGGTCGCGGCCGATGTTCTGCTCGTTCTGCACGACCGGCAGCCGGCCCATCTCGCCGCCCCAGTGGACCAGCGTGCTGTCTAAGAGACCCCGGCTTTTGAGGTCTTTAACTAACGCGGTTGAGGGCTGGTCGATCTTGAGGCACGCGGCCGGCAGGGCCTTCGTGATGCCGCCGTGGTGATCCCATTGCTGCGTGCCGGTGTAAATCTGCACGAACCGCACGCCGCGCTCCACCAGCCGGCGGGCGATCAGGCAGCGGGCGCCGAAGTCGCGCGTGCGGTCGTCATCCAGCCCGTAGAGCCGATGCGTGGCGGCCGATTCTTGCGAGAGATCGAGCGCCTCCTTGGCGGCCGTTTGCATTCGCGCGGCCAGCTCGTAGCTGGCGATGCGGGCGGCCAGGTCGGTTTCGCCGGGGTGCTCGTCCAGGTGCCGGCGGTTGAGCTGGGCGAGGTAATCGAGCTGCCGCTGCTGCGGCGCACCGGCCAGCGCCGGCGGCGGATCGAGATTGGCGATCCGCGGCTCGCGCGGCCGCACGACCGTGCCCTGATACAGCGACGGCAGCCAGCCGTTGGACCACAGGTCGGTGCCCAGCACCGGCAGGCCGCCCGGATCGGTCAAGACGACGAACGCCGGCAGGTTTTGCGACTCGGTGCCCAGGCCGTAGGTCAGCCACGATCCCAGGCTGGGGCGGCCCGCCGTGGTGCGGCCGCAGTGCA
>JBGQHD010000966.1:0-2379 GCA_041497795.1 Planctomycetia bacterium | reverse complement strand
GCCAACGGTCAGCGTCCAGAAGCCAGCGCAAGATCGGCCGCCGCCGGGCCGTCGGCTGAATGCTAACATACCCGGTGCGCGTTGACGAGCCGCGTTAGCGCCGAGCGAGAGCGCGTCGCGCAGGCAGAATCCTTCACGAGGCGTATTGGCTCGACCGTCCCTCCGCGGCTCTTACGCAGGCGGCACCGCCGGGGGCGGAGCCAGCTCGCAGGCGGCGAAGTTCACCTTCTTGTGCGTGCCGTCGCAGAACGGCCGGTTGGCCGATTGCCCACAACGGCACAGGGCCACGGCCGGCTTGTTGGCCGGGATCACGAAGGCGTTGCCCAGGTGATCGATCACCTTGATCGGCCCCTCGACCAAGAGCGGGCCATTCTCGCGGCAGCGGATCGTAACGTCGGACATGGTGGCTCCTGATAGTAGGTGCCGCTTGCCGAGCGGCACGGGATGCTCATTGCGCCGACTCGCTCGCGCCGACGCGACCCAATTGCGCCGACGGCCACGGTGCTGCTGGTCCCGCCCGGCAGGTGGGACCTACAATTCCCCCTTTACCACGTCGGCGGCGGCCAGCTCGTCGATGATCTTATCGGTGCTCTCCGGATCGACCTCGCGGCACGTGGCGGTGAGCTGATCGGCCAGGCTGCGCAGTTCGTCCTGCCAGGCCGTCGGGTCGGCGTCGGTCGGACAGGTGGCGGCGAATTCGGCGCACAGCAGAATCAAACGCAACAGGTGCCGAAAGATCAAGCCCTCTTGCTTCACCAGGTCGAACGACTTGATGTAGTTGTCGAACTTGCCGGCGAACTCCAGCACGCGACCGGCCGCCCACACCGGCTGCGTGTGCAGGCTATGCACGCCGGGATACTGGGCATCGAACAGCAGCCGCAGCTTCTCGGCCAGCGGCGGCACGAACGGCCGTTCGTCTTCCTCGTCTTCGCCTTCCCCCGGCGACACCGGCGCGAGCATCAGGCCGCGGCGGATCAACTCCTCATCCAGCCGCTCGCGGGCCAAGGGGCCAGGCGGCAGCTCGTCCGGGAACGGCACGCGCACGTGCTTGAGCAGCGGACGGGCCAGCTCGAGGACGCTTTCCAAGGCCTGAATCCGCTCGTTGCGGTCCGCGATGCCGAGCTGTTCGACGAGGAATGCCCCGTAGAGCGGATTGACGCTCTTGAAGAGCAGCAGCGTGGCCAGCTTTTCGGTCGGCCGGGCCAGCGTGGGCAGGAAGAGCTTGGTGCCCTCGCCGTCGGCACCATCAGCGGCGTCGTCTTCGGGGGAATCCTCATCGTCGAGCAGATTGCCGAGCAGCCCTCGCCGCGCGGGCGTTTTGACGGACGGATTGGAAATCCGTCCTACGCTGTCGGTGCCCGGCTCGTCAGGCTTGGGTGGCTCCGGGTCGAGCTGCACGAAGCCGCCGTGGTGCAGCGTGACAAGCATCCGCGACAGCTCCTGCTCGCCGTGCTCGATGCCTTTGAGGTCGATCAGCCGCTTGCGGACCACTTGCCGCAGCCGCTCGACCTCGGGCGACAGCGTCAGCAGGTAGGCTAGCAGCCGCCAGGGCAGGTGCCCGCGGCTGGCCAGCTTGCCGGGCGGGGCGGCCTTGAGCTTTTCGAACTGGGCCTCGTTCCAGTACTGCTCGGTGTCGCGCCGCGTGGGGCGCTTGCGCTTGAGGTGTTTCTTCGCCTTGAGCAGGCCGGGGTCTTTGGTGTTCTCGGGGATCGAGTCATACTTCTCCTTCCAGCGAAGGATTCGCACGTCGTCCTCGTGGGCCAGCACGAACACGTAGCCGCGCGTGTCGAACTGCGGCCGCCCGGCCCGGCCGAAGATCTGGTGGGCGCTGCTGGGATCGATCAGCCGCTTGTTGCCGAACGGGCCTTTCATCAGCGTGGTGAGCACCACGCTGCGGGCCGGCAGGTTGATGCCGGCGGCCAGCGTCTCCGTGCAAACGCACACGGAGAGCAGCTTGCGGACGTACAGGTCCTCGACCAGCCGCCGGTAACGCGGCAGCATCCCGGCATGATGGACGCCGACGCCGCGGATGAGCATCTGCTTGAGCTTCGGCCCCACGCCGCGCGACAGATCGAGCGCGTTGACCTCAGCCATCAGCCGCGTCCGCCGGGCGTCTTCGACCAGGGAGCGGCCCTTGAGCTGCTCGGCCACTTCCCAGCATTCGTCGCGATTGAAGCAAAACACCAGGGCCGGCGTCGTCCGCGAGGCCTCGTCCCCTTCGGCCATCAAGGTGATTTGCTCGTTGAGCAGCTCGTCGCCGACCCATTGATACGTGAGCGGCACGCGGCGCTCGGTCCCTTCGACGAGCTGCACCTTGCGGCCGTGGGAGCGCTGCAGCCAGTCGATAAACTCGCGCGAGTTGCCGACCGTGGCCGAGAG
>JBGQHD010000965.1:0-2383 GCA_041497795.1 Planctomycetia bacterium | reverse complement strand
GCTCACCGGGCTGCAGGAAGACCAGCGGCCGAAGCTCGACGACGTGACCATCTACTCGCTCCGCGTGCAGCCAGGCGAGGACGCCAGTTGCCGCAACCTGTACCAGACCGCCCGGCCGAGGATGCTCGGCGTGCCTAAGGAGTTCATAGAGCGCGGCGGCTTCGCCTGGGGCGGCTCGCTGGCCACGACGGCCGACGAGAAGCAGAACCCCTGGCGGCTGCTGCAAATGCGGAATTCGGAATTCGGAATTCGGAATGAGCGAAGCTCAGACGAGTCGGATTCATCCAATTCCGCATTCCGAATTCCGAATTCCGAATGGCGCTCGCCCATCCCCGTCGTCCTCGACGCCAACACGGCCCAGTGGAGCCTGCACCTGGGGGGCGACTTTGGCAACCCACTGAGGACGACATTCACCATAAAGGACGACTGGGGACGCGAGATTTCGCTCCAGGTCGTCGGCCTCTTGTCCAACAGCATCTTCCAGGGGGACGTGCTGATGAGCGAGGCCGACTTCCTGCGGCAATTCCCCGCCACTACGGGCAAAGGGTTTTTCCTCGTCGAGCTGCCGCTACAGCAGGCCACGCCGGAGCGAGTGAAGGAGGTCCGCAGCCTACTCGAAGCGGGGCTGGCCGATTCCGGGTTCGACGCCGAGACCACCGGCCAGCGCCTGGCCGGGTTCCTGGCCATCCAGAACACGTATCTCTCCACCTTCCAAAGCCTGGCGGCGCTGGGGCTGCTGCTGGGCACGTTCGGCCTGGCCACCGTGCAACTCCGCAGCGTGCTGGAGCGGCGGGGCGAGCTGGCCCTGCTGCGGGCCACCGGCTTCCGCCGCCGCCGGCTGGCCGAGCTGGTGATGGCCGAGAACTCGCTGCTGCTCATTGCCGGCCTGGGCGCCGGCACGCTGGCTGCCCTGGCCGCCGTGCTGCCGCACCTGATTCTCGGCGGCGCCCACGTGCCGTTGGGCGGGCTGGCCCTGAGCCTGGGCGGCATCCTGGTCGTAGGGCTGGCCGCCGGCCTGGTCGCCGTCCGGGCGACGCTCCGCGCGCCGCTGATCCAGGCGCTGCGGGGAGAATGACGTGAACATCGAACGTCCAACGCCCAACGTCCAACATCGAACGGTTCGATGTTGGACGTTGGGCGTTCGATGTTGGACGTTCGGCCTCAGCCAGGACTGATCGAACCTTCGCCGTCTAGGTGTTCCCGCCTCGCCACCGAGCCGTGCATCACTCCGCGTCACGCCCATGCGCATCGCCGTCCTCGGTTCGCCGCAAAGCTGGTATCTGCACGACCTCCGCCGCGCGGCGGCCGGCCGGCACGAGGTCATCTCTTGCGCGTTCGGACAAGTAGCCGCGCGGCTCGGACGCGGCAAACATCGAACATCCAACGTCGAACATCCAACATCGAACGCTTCGGCGACGGACTCTGGTCGTTGGACGTTGGACGTTCAAGGCAGCCACCACCAGCAGCCCGGCTGCTCCGCAGCAGCCGGGCTGCTCACCGAGTCCTTCACGTCCGGCGAGGTGCGCCTCACCGACTTCGACTGTCTACTGGTGCGGACGATGCCGCCCGGCTCGCTGGAGCAGGTGGTGTTTCGCATGGACGCCTTGGCCCGGCTCGAGGCGGCTGGCATGCTGGTCGTCAATCCGCCCAAGGCGATTGAGGTGGCGGTGGACAAGTACCTCGCGTCGGCGAAGCTGGCGGCCGCCGGGCTGCGCATCCCCCGCACCGCCGTGTGCCAGACGCCGGATGATGCGATGGCCGCCTTTGCCGAGCTAGGCGGCGACGTGGTCGTCAAGCCGCTCTTCGGCTCCGAGGGCCGCGGCATCACGCGGCTCAATGACGAGGCTCTTGCCCTCCGCGCGTTCACGCTGCTGGCCGAGCTGCGGGCCGTGATCTACCTGCAAGAGTTCGTTGAGCACGAAGGCTTCGACTATCGCGTGTTGCTGATCGGCGAGCGGGCGCTGGCGATGCGGCGGCGCAATCCGCTCGACTGGCGCACGAACGTCGCCCGCGGCGCGAAAGCCGAGCCGTGCGAGCTGACCGACGAGCTGCGCGAACTGGCCATTCGCGCCGCCGCCGCCGTGGAAGCGCCGCTGGCCGGCGTGGACCTGCTGCCCGGCCGCGACGGCCAGCTTTACGCCATCGAAGTCAACGCCGTGCCCGGCTGGCGGGCGCTGGCCAAGGCGCTCGACGTAGACGTCGCGGCGATGGTGCTCGAGTACGTGGAAGGCACGAGCCGCTCCTCATGGTGTGGGAGGCGCCCCCCTCGAGCGAGAGCTGGAAGCTCACTCAGACGCTGGGTCCCGATTCGCTCGGCGGCGTCGGTGCGGGAGATTTCGAGACGCCGTCCGACACGAGCATCGATCTCGTCGCACGCACGTAT
>JBGQHD010000964.1:0-2387 GCA_041497795.1 Planctomycetia bacterium | reverse complement strand
GTTTGAACCGCATCTTTGGAGGCCCGCCCATGTTCCGCTTCTCCGTCCGTGATTGGTTCTGGTTGACGCTCGTCGTGGCGATCTTGTCGGCGTGGTTCACCCGCGAGCAGTACTTAACGACCCACCCCAAGCGATGGCACATAATCCACCTCGGCAACTCCCAGAGCATGGACGATTCCGCTGTCAATAGCCCCGGCCCTTCCCGCCTGCCGCCGGCTCAGTCAAACTGACCCACTACCGGGTGCTGACCATCGTTGGTGCCGTCCGCGGCGGCTGCTATAGTGCGGCCAAGGACACGATCCATCCCTGCCCCTGACGGCTCATGGCTGCCCTCCGCACTCACTGCACGGGTCACGAGTATCTTGTCAGCCGGCGCGACTTGCTGCGCACGCTGGGCGGCGGGCTGGGATACGTGGCGCTGGCCGATTTGCTCTGTGGCCCATCGCCCAGCGCTGCCGCCGCGCCACTAAGTTCCGCCGCGGCGACATCGGCCCGCGCGCCCCATCATCGGCCCACGGCCAAACGCGTGCTGATGCTGTTCATGTCGGCCGGCGTGAGCCACGTCGATTCGTTCGATTACAAACCGGAGCTCGCCAAGCACGCCGGGCAAGAGATCACTGGCAAAGGGAACGTCAAAGACGTCTTCTTCCGCCAGCCAGGCAAGCTGATGCCCAGCCCGTTCCGCTTTCGCCAGTACGGCCAGGCGGGCAAGTGGTGCTCGGAGCTGTTTCCCCGCATGGCCGAGAAGGTCGATGACCTAACCTTCGTCCACTCGATGGTGGCCCAGCAGAACAGCCACGGCCCGGCGATGTATCACTTCATGACCGGCGAGCCGCGGAACGGCTTCCCGTCGCTGGGCGCCTGGACCGTCTACGCCCTGGGCAGCGAGACGCAAGACCTGCCGGCGTTCGTGGTAATGATGGACCGGGGGATGCCCCCCTCCAGCACGGCCAACTGGGGCAACGGCTTCTTGCCGTCGCGCTATCAAGGCACGGTCTTCCGCAGCCAGGGAGACCCGATCCTCGACCTGCGTCCGCCCGGCAGTGTGCCGCCCGAGGTCCAGCGGGAGAGCTTCAATCTGCTGGCTCGCTGGAACGAGGAGCACCTCAAGCATCATCCCGAGGAAAGCGATTTGTCCGCTCGGATTGCCGCCTACGAGTTGGCCGCCCGGATGCAGGTTTCCGCGCCCGAGGCGGCCGACCTGTCGCGCGAGACGGCGGCCATGCATCGGCTGTACGGCGCCGATCGCCCCGATCCGCAGCAGGCGCGGTTTAGCCGCATGTGTCTCGGGGCCCGGCGGCTGCTGGAGCGCGGCGTGCGGTTCGTCACCGTCTTCAGCGGCGGCTCAAACAACACCCAGCCGAGCAACTGGGACGCGCACGAGGACATCGTCGGCAACCACGTCCCCAATGCGGCGATGGTCGATCAGCCGATCGCGGCGCTGCTGACCGACCTGCGGCAGCGAGGGCTGCTCGACGACACGCTCGTGATCTGGACCGGCGAGTTCGGCCGCACGCCGACCAGCGAGGGGGCCAAAGGCCGCGACCACAACATCAGCGGCTTCACCCTGTGGATGGCCGGCGGCGGCCTGCGGCCTGGGTTGTCGTACGGCGCGACCGACGAGATCGGCTTCGCGGCCGTCGAAAAGCCGGTGCCCATCGCCGACCTGCACGCCACGATCCTGCACGCCCTGGGCCTCGACCACACGCGGCTGACGTACTACTACAACGGCCTGGAGCGGCGGATCACGGGCGTCAGCGGGCACGTGGTGAAGGAGCTGTTCCTGTAGGTGCCGCCTGCCGGGCGGCACTGACCGTCGGGCACTGACCGTCGGACACGAGCGCGGTCTCGGTGCAGAACGGATGTCGCGCGGATTCTGTCCCGCTCGGCAAGCGGGATCTACTATGGAGCGACTGGTGCCTGAATCGTCTCCGCCCCTTCGGCTCATTATGATGGCCACCGGCCCGTTCGCGGCCCCGACCTTTCGCGCTCTCTACGGCACGCGCCACCAGGTGCGGGCGCTGGTCACGCAGCCGCTGCGAAGCGTGCGCGGCCGGCAAGAAGCGCCGACCAGCCCGATGCGGGAGATCGCTGCCGAGCACGGCACGCCGATTCTCGACCCGGAGTCGATCAACACGCCGGAAGCCCAGACGGCGCTGCGGCAGTTCGAGCCGGACCTGTTCGTCGTGGCCGACTATGGGCAGCTCTTGTCGCCGGAGACGCTGGCCCTCGCCCGGCTGGGCGGGCTGAATCTCCACGGCTCGCTGTTGCCGAAGTATCGCGGGGCGGCGCCCATCAATTGGGCCATCTATCGCGGCGAAACGGAAACCGGCGTCACCGTCATCCACATGACCCCGGCGCTCGACGCCGGGCCGTGCCTGGCCCAG
>JBGQHD010000963.1:0-2395 GCA_041497795.1 Planctomycetia bacterium | reverse complement strand
CCTTTTCCCTCCCCGCCCCCCGCCCCCGCGGCCCCCCCCGCCCCCCCGCTCGCCGGTGCACGCGGTCTACACGCGTTTTCCGACCAGCCGGAGCATCTCGCCCTCGTCGGGGAACTCTCCGGTCTTCAGCTTGGAATACACCAACTCGCCATCGAGCGTCAGCTCGAAGCAGCCGCCGCCAGAGGGGACGAGCTCCAACCCCTCAATCTTCTGCTTATAAGTTTCCAAAATGCGGCTCGCCAAACTGACGGCCTGCGGCTCGTAATTTCAGAGGGAGCAGTAGCGAAGTTGAACTTTCACGGTGTTCCTCCAACAAAAAAGCGATGCGGCCTCACGGCCTGCCCACATGGCAGACTGGCCGGCTGCTCTTCTGGACGAGCAAATGACATGCCTGCCAAACGCATCCCTACTTGGACGCAATCAGCGCCTGGATTTCTTGGCCACCGACTTCTTCTTAGCCGCCGGCTTGCCCGCACGCGGGGCTTTCGCCTTCTGTTTCGTTGACTTCGCCGTGGACGAGGCGCCGCGGGCCTTGCCGCCCGCCTTGGCGGCGGCCTTCTTGCCGTCAAAGATCTTCAGCCAATTGTTCGCGAACTTGCCCGAGGCCCCGGAATGCAGAATCGTCATCATCGCTCCTTGGTGGTTATCCGATTGATCGATCGAGCGGGCGACGACTGCCCACCGAATGCTCATGGTCGTTGGCCGCTTCCCTCCGACGCTTTCAGATTAGTAGCCAAACTGGCCACGGGGGTCAACCGCTGCACCGACGCGCCGGGTTGCCGTCGCAGAAGCCCGGCTTCTCCAAGAAGCCGGGCTTCTTGGTGGCTCCAAGCGACGATGGCACGCTCCACTGCCGCCGGTGGCCGCGGGCTGGATTTGAGGTTAACATCTCCGGAATCCTGTTTTCTCGATCCAACTGCCAGTCGGGCCGTGCGCCGGCCCGAACGACGCCATGAAAATCACGATGATCGGCACGGGCTACGTCGGCCTGGTCACCGGCACCTGCTTCGCCGAGACGGGCAACGACGTCACCTGCATGGACATCGACGCCGCCAAGATCGAGCGGCTCGGCCGGGGGGACGTGCCGATCTACGAGCCGGGCCTGTCGGAGCTCATCCGCCGCAATGCCCAGCATCAACGGCTGCGGTTCACCACCGATCTGGCGTCGGCCGTCAGCGGCGCGGAGCTGGTGTTCATCGCGGTGGGCACGCCGCAGGCCGATGACGGCCGGGCGAACCTGACATCGCTGTTCGCCGTCGTCGATTCGCTGGCCAAGTGCCTCGATCGCCAGACCGTCGTGGTCATCAAGAGCACCGTCCCGGTCGGCACGAATGCCAAGGCGTTCGGCCGGCTGAAGGAGCTCACGGGCCATGAGTTCGACGTGGCCAGCAACCCGGAGTTCTTGAAGGAGGGGGCCGCGATCGACGACTTCACCCGGCCCGACCGCGTGGTCGTCGGCGTCCGCCGCCGCGAAACGGCGGAGGTGCTGCACGATCTCTACCGGCCGTTCCTGCGGACCGAGCACCCGTTCTTGACGATGTCGCCGGAGAGCGCCGAGATGACCAAGTACGTGGCCAATGCCCTGCTGGCCACGAAGATCAGCTTCATCAACGAAATGGCCAACCTCTGCGACCGGCTGGGGGCCGACATCAACGAGGTCCGCCGCGGCATCGGGCACGATGCGCGGATTGGCTTCTCGTTCCTCTTTCCCGGCCTGGGCTACGGCGGCAGTTGCTTCCCCAAGGACGTGCGGGCGCTGGCGGCGCTGGCCGGCGACGTGGGGGTGGAAACCCGCCTGCTGCCGGCGATCGATGAGGTGAACAACCGCCAGAAGACCGTGCTGTTGGAGCGCATCGAGAAGGAGCTGGGCAAATCGCTGGCCGGCAAGAAAGTCGCCGTGTGGGGCCTGGCCTTCAAGCCCCGCACCGACGACATCCGCGAGGCCCCGGCCCTGGCCATGATCGACCTTTTGCTCCAGCGCGGGGCGGCGGTCCACGTGCACGACCCGGAAGCCTTGCAGAATGTCCGGCAGCAGTACGGCGAGCGGCTGCTTTACGGCGAGGGCGCCTACGGCCCCTACTCCACGCTGGAGAAAGCCGACGCCCTGCTGATCTGCACCGAGTGGAAGGAATATCAGCACCCGGACTTCACGCTGATGCGGAAGCTGATGAAGCGGCCGCTGATCTTCGACGGCCGCAACCTGTACGAGCCGGCCCGGCTGCGAGACGCCGGCTTCACCTATTACTCCATCGGCCGGGCCAGCGTCCACCCGTAGGTCCCGCCTGCCGGGCGGGACCAGCGAGCGAAGCGAGCGCCGCGCGGCTGGCGGGCCGGCGCAACGGGGTCGGGAGTCAATTTCGTGGCGAATAGCGCGATCACTTGTCGCTACGTCTAT
>JBGQHD010000962.1:0-2396 GCA_041497795.1 Planctomycetia bacterium | reverse complement strand
GCGACACGTATCGGCGGGCGACGATCGTGACCCGGCGCAATCCCGAATCGCCCTCGCATGGCCAGTTCTACGCGATCATTCCGCGTGAAAGCGCCGAGGCCGAGTTCATTATTCGGCTCTCCAACCGCGGGCTGCCGACGCAGAAGGATTACGAGAAGGTCCTGGGCGTGCGCAATCCGGATATCGCGAAAGAGCGCCAGCGGCTGTTTGGCGTCGTGCTCTCCGTGGACGGCGTGAATTCGATCTATCAGGATCTTGGCGACGGCGAACAAAAGCCGGTGATTGTGCCCCCCTCGCAGGCTCGCAAATGGGTACTCGGACCGCCGGGGCATCGCATTGTGCCCGCCGACAATCCGCACGGCTATACGCTACGGGCCGAGGCGGGGACCGGCCACTCGGTGATCGACGTCCGCGGCTTTCAGAAGGACGACCAAAACGCCCTGGCGTTCAAGTTCGCGCCGGCCAGCCAGTCGGTCGCCGCCGAAAAGGTGGGCATCGTCAGCGAGATCGGCGTGATTACCGCCCAATTCTTCGGCGAGAAGCTGCCCGGCGACTCGAAGGTCTATGCCAGTCTCATGGCCACGCCCAAGCTCGGCACGTCCACGGGTCGTCAGGTCTTGCAGCCTGTCTTCCGCATTCGGCCGGAGTTCTACAAGGAGCCGGCCCTTACGGTGCGGTTGTACTATCGGACCAGCGAGGAGTGCCCGATCCCCGCCGGCGAGCGGGAGGTCGTGCAGTCGGACCGGTGAGCACGATGGCGAAGCGGTGATCACAGTGTCGCGGCAGGATGAACGCCCAGCGCTTGACAACGATCTCGCAGCGAGTATTCTGTCGAAAGTGGTCTGACCACTTTGCTCGCTGGTTCCCACTGCACTCTGGCGCCATGCCTCTCTCCAAGGTCACTACCTCTGACGCGATTCCTTTGGGGTGGAAGGCGTTTGCGCCGCATGGCTCATTGCCTCTGCTGGTCGTAGTCGTGCTGCTGTGTTGGCCGGGCGGGCCCGCTCGCGCCGCGGAGCGTCCTTCGGCCAAGGGCGACGCGGACTTTGCCCGCGACGTGCGGCCGATCTTTCAGAAGCACTGCGCCAAGTGTCACGGGTCCGAGAAGCAACAGGCCGGACTACGGTTCGACTTGCGTTCCGACGCGCTGGCCGGCGGTGATGGTGGGCCGGTGATCGTTCCCGGCAAGAGCGGCCAGAGTGTCGTCATCCGCCGCGTTTCCAGCAAGGACGCCAGCGAGCGCATGCCGCTGGAAGGACCGCCACTCACCCCGCAGCAAATCGCAGTCCTGCGCGCGTGGATCGATCAAGGCGCGAATTGGCCCGACGAAGACGCGGCGGGCCACGACAAGCGGCTCGAGCACTGGGCGTTCCAGCCGGTCCGCAAGCCCGCGCTGCCTGCCGTGAAGGACGGCGCATCGCGCGAAAGAGCGTGGTGCCGCACGCCTGTCGATCGTTTCATTCTGGTGAAGCTTCAGTCGCTGGGCCTGCGGCCGGCGGCGGAGGCCGACCGCCGCACGCTCATTCGGCGGCTGTCGTTCGACCTGCTCGGCCTGCCGCCCGATCCGCGGCGCGTCGAGGCGTTCGTCCGCGACGGCGACCCGCTGGCGTATGAGAAGCTGGTCGATGAGCTGTTGGCCTCGCCGCACTACGGCGAGCGTTGGGCGCGGCACTGGCTCGACGTGGTGCACTTCGGCGAGACGCACGGCTACGACAAGGACAAGCCGCGGCCCAACGCCTGGCCGTACCGCGACTACGTGATCCGCGCGCTGAACGAGGACAAGCCGTACGAGCGGTTTATCGAGGAGCAGATCGCCGGCGACGTGCTCTATCCGGGCACCGCCGACGGCATCGAGGCGCTGGGCTTCATCTCCGCCGGGCCGTGGGACTTCATCGGCCACGCGGAGCTGCCGGAGACCAAGATCGACGGCCTGATCGCCCGGCACCTGGACCGCGACGACATGGTCGGCAATACGCTGGGCACGTTTTGCAGCCTGACGGTGCAGTGTGCCCAGTGCCACAACCACAAGTTCGACCCGATCACCCAGGAAGATTACTACCGCCTGCAAGCCGTGTTCGCGGCAGTGGACCGGGCCGACAAGGCGTACGATCTTGATCCCGTGGTCGCCAAGCGTCGCGGCGAATTGCTGGCCCGGCAGAGCGAGCTGAACGCCAAGAAGGCCGAGCTGAATCAGCTTCTGGCGAAAGGTGGCGGGCGGCGGCTGGAGATTCTGGAGCGGCTGTTGGCCGAATCAAAACAAGGCACCCCGCCGCCCGAGCGGCCCGAGTTCGGCTGGCACAGCGGCATCGAGGCCAAGCAGGACGTCGTGAAGTGGGTGCAGGTCGATCTCGGCTCGCCGCGGAAGATCGCCGAGATCATTTACGTCGGCTGTCACG
>JBGQHD010000961.1:0-2397 GCA_041497795.1 Planctomycetia bacterium | reverse complement strand
GACGAGTTGAGCGTGCCCTTCCCGATCTTCGGCGAGCTGCGGAACATGATGGACATGGCCGTGGTCGGGGCCTTGATCGTGAAGCACGACCTGCTGAAAACCTCCGGCCTGGACATGACCCCCCTGATGACCGACCGCGCGGTGACCTCGCGCGACGATTTCCCGGTGCCGAAGAAGGTGCCGACCGTGGTCAATTGGGACAAGCACGGCGGCCGCTACGTGGTCACGGCCTCCGGCGGCGTGGAGATCAACTCCTGGAAGGTGGCCGACAAGACGGAAACCTCCAAGACGATCGGCCAAACCCGGCAGTCCGCCACCCACAGCGGCAGCAAGTGGTGGTGGAACTAGGCAGATGCCGCGAGCACCGGCGGCAAAGACGTTCAGTCGAACGGCCAAGGCTTAGCCTTGGCCGTTTCTCTTGCGCCCCGTTCATTTCTGCACTTTGACTTTTGCATTTTGCACTTTGCATCAAAGCGCAATGCCGACGGCGGAATGCAAAGTGACAAATGCAAAATGCAAAGTGCAAATTTGAACGGCTACTGGGCATCACTCCGACTGGCCGGTTCGCTCGTCCAGGCGTCATTCAGCAGCTCCTGGTACCACATCGCCAAATACGGCAGGGCCAGGAACATCAGCGGGTTCAAGAAGCCATACGATGGGGCGATGGCCGGCTCGGAGAGGCCAGCCGCGGTGCGCACACGGTCGATGGCCGCGGGCAGCTTGAACACCAGGCAATACACGGCATACGGCGGAAACACGATCAGCAGCGTCACGTCGGAGGGCGCTCGCGACGTGTCGCCGGCAAAGCGGCCGCAGTCGCGGAGCGTCGTATACACCCAGTAGCAAAAGTAGATGCCCAGCGTGGCATAGCTGATGAGCAGCACCCAGGCGGGGTGCCGCACGCGGCCCAGTGGCCGGCCCTGCGCATCGACGGCCCGCGCCCCGCACTCGCGAGCATACCGCGCCGAGATGCGCCACGTGTACCAGATGCTGAACAGCCCCAGCGTGCCGATGGTCAGTACGATGGCCAGCCACGGCGGGAACTCCGACGGCGAGCCCGAGCCGCCGTACGAACGCGGGCGGCCAACCGGCGGCCGCGGCGCATCAACCGCCGGCGAGGCAGCGCCCGCCGATGCCGCCGCACCGCCTTGCCCGGCCTCGGGCATAAATCCCGCGATGCTCTGGGCCGCGACCCATTCGGCCAGCCCGTCATGCCAAACCAGGTCATGCGGCAGAATCTGTCCGCTGGCCGCGAGCTGGCGGACGTGCGTCTCGGGGAACGGTCCGCGCTGCTGCCCGTCTTTGGCGTAATACCAGTCTTTGGCCATGGTTCAGGGAAGTGTCGAGCGACTTGGCCGAGGAAATGCCAGTAGATTCATTCTAATGGCGCCGCTGGGGGCCGCAAGAAAGGCGGCACGACGCAAGACGCCGCGGCGCGGACCGTATACCTGAAGAGAAAAGGATCCGCAGATTTCATGCCCGCGAATCACGCGAATCGACGCGAATATCGTTGCATTCGCGTTCATTCGCGTGATTCGCGGGCAATAACTTGATTTGGTTGCGGCTCCGCTGCGCTGGAAACTCTGAGGATTGCTCGCAGTTAGCCATCCCGGGGCGGCACCGTTTCGTTGCAGGCGTCGTGTTGGTCCCTGCTGGTCTTTTCCGTGTCGACGTGGTCCGCGTTGCCCCCGGCTGTGGAGTTGGCGGAGCCGTCCGTCACCCAGATTAGGGCCACGAAGTCGTAGAGGCCGTGGACGATCATTGGCACCAGCAGGTTGTCGAACCAGACGAACAGCCAGCCGAGGTAGATGCCCATCAGCGTGGCGTAGAAGGCGTAGGCCGGCGTGATCCAGTGGACCAGCCCGAAGACGACGCCCGCGACGATGACCGCGGCCGCGGTGCACACCCAGGGGGCCAAGCCGGTTTGTTGCCCCCAGTCGGCCAGGCCGGATTGCAGCACGCCGCGAAAGAGCGATTCTTCGCCGACGCCGGCCACGAGCGAGATCACCGCGAAGTCGAGCCAGGTGCACTCGCCGAAGAGCGGCGTGACCAGCCGATCGACCGTCTCGCGGAACCGCCGCAGCGGCGGAAGAGAGCTGCGCTCCAGCCACCACAGCGCGGCCAACGGAGGCGCCGTAGCGGCCAGGCTCCAGGCGACGTGCGACCAGTCCCAAGTGGCCATGCTCCGCAGCGGCAGCCCGAACAGCCACGCCAGGGCCGCCGCCAGCAGGAATAGTCCTCCCTCAAAGGCGACGGCCAGCCAGAGCAGTTGGTCGCGGCGCATGAATGAGAGAACGGCGAGGCGAAACCGTGACGATCGGAGACGGCTCGGCTCAGCATATCAGAGCGGTGCAGGTGCCGCGAGCCGAGCGGCACGAGGTGGCGAGCGTCGAGGCG
>JBGQHD010000960.1:0-2399 GCA_041497795.1 Planctomycetia bacterium | reverse complement strand
CGTAGGTCATCCTCACCCAGCGCCCCGTTCTGAGCGCGACGAAGTTGACCGTCATTCTGGGCGCAGCGAAGAATCTCTCGCGGCTCCAGGGTCAGTCGATCGCGCTCAGGATAGTCGGCGAAGCGATCACGGCACACGGAGTGTGCCTAATACTTTGACCAGCCCCTTCCGCCAATTCGGCGGCGCCGGGGTGATGATCGAACGGCCCGGCTTGCTGCTCCGATTCTCTTCGGGCGAGCAGCTTGCGGCCACCGGCCCCGCGGCGGAGCGGGTGCTCGACTCCGCTCGCCGTTTCGCCGCGCATCATCGCCTGGCCGACGAGCCGCATTGCCGGATCGATGTCGTTCGGCTGCCCCGCCAACACGTCGGCCTGGGCGTCGGCACATCGCTGGGCATGGCCGTCGCGGCGGGGCTGGCCGCCTGGCTCGGCCTGCCGCCGATGCCGGCCGAGCAGCTCGCCGCCAGCGTCGGCCGCGGTCGCCGCTCGGCGGTCGGCACGCACGGCTTTCTGCACGGCGGGCTGATCGTCGAAGGGGGCAAATTGGCCGCGGACGACGTTTCCCCACTGATCGAGCGAGTCGAACTGCCCGACTCGTGGCGCTTTGTGCTCATCATGCCGGCGGGCGAGGGACTGTCCGGCGCCGACGAGGAAGACGCCTTTCGCCGGCTGCCCGCCGTATCTCCCGCGGCCTCCGCCGCTCTGCGCGAGGAGCTAATGACCCGGCTCTTGCCCGCGGCCCGGCGCGGCGAGTTCGACGAATTTTCCGAGAGCCTCCATCGCTTCAACCGCGCGGCCGGCGAGTGCTACGCCGCCTATCAAGGCGGGCCTTACGCCACCGAGCGGCTCGCCGACCTCGTGGCCGCCATCCGCGCCGCCGGCATCCGCGGCGTCGGCCAGTCCTCTTGGGGTCCAACGCTCTTCACGCTATTGCCAGATCAGGCGGCGGCCGAACGTTTCGTCAACGACTTCTCTCGCCGCCCAATAGCCGAGCACGCCGAGTGGATCATCACGCCGCCGAGCCGTCGCGGAGCCGACGTGCAACGGCGGCCGCCGCGTTCGTGCGCAACTTAGAAACCACGAAGGACACAGCGCGGTTGAGCCGCAACCAAGTTGACTTACGGCCCGCGAATTGCGCGAATGAACGCGAATACGAATGATATTCGCGTCGATTCACGTGATTCGCGGGCAACCGTCGAAGCCGTTGCACCGCCGGTCAACGAGCGCGGCTCACGCTAACCGAGAACACAGCGATCCACAGATTGCGCAGATTTCACAGACGAGGGTCCGTGCAAGAGTCCCTCGACGCATCGGTGAAATCTGTGCAATCTGTGGATGACCAAAAACTTCGCGGCACGCGAAGAAAGTGAAGGAGCACAAGGCAGAGGCAGAGTTCTTGACTTGTGTCCTTCGTGTCCTTGGTGCCCTTCGTGGTTCCCTTCTCTTGAGCACCAGGAGCGATTCAGTATCATCCTGGCCGCACCTCTTTGCAGGAGTGGACTGGATCTATGCTTCGGACCGAGCCTCGATCAGCCCCCGCAGCGTCTTCAGATTGATCACGTCCAGGTCCTGCCCATCGTGCGTCCCCTTGGGCGTTTCCAGGTACATCGGCACCTTGCGGAAACGCGAGTCGTTGAGCAAGTGGCGGAACGGCTCCAGGCCGAGCTGGCCCTCGCCGATGTGCTCGTGGCGATCGACGCGGCTGCCCAGCTCGCGCTTGCTATCGTTGAGGTGGAAGGCCTTCACGAGCTTGATGCCGACCAAGCGGTCGAACTCGCGCATCGTGGCACGATACTCTTTCTCGCTGTGCAGCGGATAGCCGGCGGCGAAGAGGTGGCAGGTGTCCAGACAGACGCCCAGCCGGTCGGGGTCTTTCACGCCCTCTAGAATCGTCGCCAGGTGCTCGAACCGCCAGCCCAGGTTCGATCCCTGCCCGGCGGTGTTTTCCAGCAGGCACCGCGCGGTGATGCCCGGAGTTTGCGCATGCACCTCGTCCAGCGCGTCAATGATCCGCCGCAACCCGGCCTCTTCGCTGCTCGTGGTGTACGCACCGGGGTGCGTGACGACGTAGGGAATGCCCAGGAACTCGGCCCGCTCGATTTCGACGACGAACGCCTCGACGCTCTTGCGCCACATGGCCTCGTCCGGCGCGGCCAAGTTGATGAGATAGCTGTCGTGGGCGAGCGGGTGCGTGATCTTCAGCTCGCGGAGGGCAGCCTGAAATCGTTCGGCGTCGCCGGCCGTCAGCGGTTTGGCCCGCCATTGGTTGTTGTTTTTGGTGAAGACTTGCACGCAGTCGCAGCCGGCCGTAGCGGCGGCCTCCACGGCCTTGTAGTAGCCGCCGGCAATCGACTCGTGGGCGCCCAGAATGGCCATCGCTGACAAAGCACGATGTTGGGTG
>JBGQHD010000959.1:0-2415 GCA_041497795.1 Planctomycetia bacterium | reverse complement strand
CTCGAACTCGGCAGACGCGGTTTCTGCTTCGTGGCGCAAGCGGGCGAGTTGCCGCTGCTGCTCGTCCGTGGGCGCCTTGACGTACGGCGGCGAGTTGCCCTCCTTGATCGCCCGGCCGTACTCGGGCAGGTTGTTGAAGCAGGCGAACGCCTGATAGAACTCGCGCTGCGTCAGCGGATCGAACTTATGGTTGTGGCAGCGGGCGCAGCCCATCGTCAGGCCGAGCCAGACCGTGAACGTGGTCTCCAGGCGATCGACCACGTACTCGGCCTGGTACTCCTCGGCGATGATCCCCCCTTCGGCGTTGCCGCGGTGGTTGCGGTTGAAGCCAGTGGCGATCCGCTGAGCCAGCGTCGGCTGCGGCAGGAGGTCGCCGGCCACCTGCTCCCGCGTGAACTGATCGTACGGCTGGTTGGCGTTGAAGGCCTCGATCACCCAGTCGCGCCACCGCCACATGTCGCGCGGGCCGTCGTTCTGATAGCCGCTGGTGTCGGCATACCGGGCTGCGTTGAGCCAGGGCACGGCCATCCGCTCGCCGTACCGCGGCGAGGCCAGCAGCCGATCGACCAGCCGCTCGTAGGCATCGGGCCGGCGGTCGGCGAGGAACGCATCGACCTCCTCCGGCGTCGGCGGCAGGCCGGTCAGGTCGAGCGACAGCCGGCGAATGAGGGTAGCCCGGTCGGCCTCGGGCGACGGCTTGAGCCCCTCTCGCTCCAGGCGGGCCAGCACGAAGTAATCGATCGCATTTCGCGGCCAGGCCAGCATTCCGGCAGGCAGATGCCCGGCTTCTTGGAGAAGCCGGGCATCTCGTAGCTTCGGCAGTGCCGGCCGGCGCGGCGGCACGAACGACCAGTGCTGCTGCCACTTGGCGCCTTCGCCGACCCAGCGGTGGAGCTTCTCGATCTGGGCGGCCGTCAATGTCTTGCCGGAGCCGGCGGGCGGCATGCGCGTCTCGGGGTCCCGCGACGTGATGCGGCGGACCAGCTCGCTTTGGCCCGGCTTGCCCGGCGCGATCACGGGCCCGGCCTTCGACTCGCCGAAGAGACCGGCCCGAGTGTCCAGCCGCAGTTCGGCTTTGCGCTGGGCGGCGTCGGGGCCGTGGCATTTGAAGCACGCATTCGAGAGGATCGCCCGCACGTCGCGGTCGAAATCGACCGGCGCATCGGCACTCCGCGCCCGCCCCACGAGCATGCCGCCGCTGAGCAGCACGCTCGCCGCAAGGTGGATGAAATGGGGCCTGGTCATGGTCGGTTCCGCGTTGGGCCTGCTCGCTGAGCTATCTCGCTAAGCTACGTGTTGAGGCAGCAGCCCGCAATACTCGACGGCGTCGAGGGGCTCGACGGGGAAAGGTGGAGGCTTCCAGCCTTCCGCGTGGGGCACGTTTCCAACGTGCCCGGCCTCCGCACATCCGACCTTGGCCGGGCACGTTGGAAACGTGCCCCACGCGGAGCCCCACGTCAGCGCGCATGCGGAACGCGGGCGATGGCGCCGCGCGGCAACGCGATTAGCCAAGCCGCGGCTTTGCCGACCACGTCCACACCCACCGGCACTTGCCCGACGATGCGATAGCTTTTCTCGGCCAGCGAGCGCCGCAGGTTGTCCAGCAATTCGGCCATCCGGCGCAGAAAGCCGGCCGCCTCCGCTTCGTCCAAGTCGTGCCGGATCAATTGCACTTCCTGGCCCGTGCGATGCCGCGTCAGCCGGATGAGCTTGCCGCGCTGGGCCTTGTACATCGTCCCATCGCGATAGGCCCGCCGTAGCTCGCCCGCCGTGTTGAACTGATACGCTTCGTCGGGGCCGAAGTACACGCTGCCGCAGCCGCTGGAGCGAAAGCCGATGATGACGTGCTCCGCGACGACGTTCTTTGCGCCGCCGGGCACGTGGGAAACGTGCCCCACGCCGGGCAGCTCCAGCTCCACGCGCTCGGTCAGTGCCGTGGCCTCGGACAGCAGGTCTTCGCGGTCTCGCTCAACGCGGGCCATGACAATCGGCGACGATCGAGGAACTGTCTCGTACCCAGGGACGGCCGAAGGAAAGAGCGGCCAGAGCTTCGGGATCGCTGCTGGGTGACGCACCCCTCGCCTCCTCCTCCGCCACGGCCCAGGCGACGATCGAAGGATGGTGTGCCAACCGCCCGCACACGGCACCGGCCCAAGACGGCGGCACCACCAGGATGACCGGCGTGCCCTGGGCGTCGAACCGCAGCAGTTCATCCTCCGTGGGAATGTGCGCGAGCCGCCGCAGCACCCCGGCTGCTGCGAGCAGCGGGGGTGCTCGAGCCAACTCGGGTGCCCCAGCCCGCTCCACGTCGCGAACGGCCACTGGGCATGTCGCTTCCCAAACCGCTTCGCCGTGCCCCAGCAGGCGAATGTCGATCGGCTCGGGCTCGCACGGCTGGCCCGGCGTCCAGCGCGG
>JBGQHD010000958.1:0-2418 GCA_041497795.1 Planctomycetia bacterium | reverse complement strand
GAAGGGATCGCCATTCTAGCCGCCCAAACTTGCCTCCTGCCGGTCAAGCCGGCAGGGGAGCCGTTTTTTGGGCCAGTTGGCTCCACGAGGACGTGATCTGGCGGACGTGCCCGCCGAGGCGCCGGCACTGGCCTGGCTTTCGGTTTCAATACAAGTGAGGCGGTTGTAGAATCGCGTACCGATGTCGTTCACCTCAATGAGCGCTACACGCGCGAGCGGAGTCATGCCCATGTTGCGAATCATTACCGTCCTGGCCTGCGTTGTGGTGGCCCTGCCTCTTCGCGCTGAGATCATCCCGAAGACGGCGGAAGAGATGCGAGAGATGGCGACGCACGTTGTGCAAGGAAAAGTGAAAGGGGTTTACGCATCCAGCGGCAAGGCTGGGGATTATCAGCAAACCCACTACGTCGCCGAGCTGACGATCGACAAGGTCGAGAAAGGAGACGGGCTGAAGGAAAAGCAACTGATCTACGTCCGCTACTGGACGCAGCACTGGGCGGGGCGCGGCAAGCCGCCCCCGGGCACGAACGGGCATCGGGGTTTGCCGGCAGTCGGAGACGCCGTCCGCGTCTACCTCGTCAACAAGGGTTACGACGGCGGTGGCCACGTGGGGGACGGCGGCTACAATGTCGTTTTTGCCGATGGGTTCGAGGCCCTGAAGCCGGAAAAGAAGTGAGACTTGTGAATCAACCCGGGCACGAACGGCCGATTGAGGCAAGGCCCAACGGGGCCGAAACTCGACAGCCCAGGCCGAAGGCCTGGGTCCAGAGCCACCGTAACCGCGCAGCCCTGAAAGGGCGGAACCGACGATTGCAGGTCGCGCCCTTTCAGGGCTTCGGTCTGTGACCGGCCGGGACCCAGGCCTTCGGCCTGGGCTGTCGAGTTGCGCCCCATTCGGGGCTGATGCAGCGCAACTCGTGTCGATTGGCCCGGCGAGCCATGGCTTCAACCGACCTGCGAAGCCTTTAGCTCTTTGGCCAGTTCCACCCACCGCGACGCGATCTGCCGTACGTGCTTGGTGCACCAGCGCATAAAGAAAGGTTGCTCGCGGGGCTCCGCCCCTCAGTCCATTACGAGCAACCTAACGTGGTCCAGTCAGTGTGGCCGATTCGCTCTGCGAGTCGGACTGCAACTCGCAGAGCGAGTTGCCCACAATGGAACGGTCTATTACGAACACCCCATGCTGTGCCCGCAGTTGTGGCACAGATAACAATTGCCGGCCCGCACGGTGATGTTGCCGCACACGTCGCACGGCGGGGCATCGGCTTGGAAGCTGGCGAACTGCTGGCTGGCCGCCGACAGGCCGGCGGCCGAGTCGTACATGGTTACTCCAGCTCGTTCGAGCAGCTTGGCGGTCGACTCGCCGGACGCGTGGCCGTTGGCGTGCGTGCCGTTCAGCCCGGACGGTGCACCGCCGGATTCGCGCTTCGCCGATGGCGCGGGCTTGCCGGCCGCCGGCGTTGCGCCACCGTATCCCCCGGCTGACACCGGGGGCTCGCCAGTGCGCGCCTGCGGTTCGCCGAGCTTCGCAGTTGGCTCGCCGGCGCCGGTGGGCGAGGCGCCCGGAGTCGGCCCGCCGATGCCTTGGTTCGCTTCGCGATAGCCCGGCAAGAAGTGAATCCCCAGCCAGCGGAAGATGTAATCGACCAGGCTCTTGGCGATGCGGATCTCCGGGTTCGTGGTGTAGCCCATCGGCTCGAACCGCGTGTGCGAGAATTTGTTCACCAGCACTTCCAGCGGCACGCCGTATTGCAGGGCCATCGAGATGGCGATGCCAAAGCAATCCATCAGGCCGCCGACCGTGCTCCCCTCCTTGGCCATGCTGATGAACACCTCGCCCGGCCGGCCGCCCTCGTACAGCCCGACGGTGATGTACCCCTCATGACCGGCCACGCTGAACTTGTGGGTGATCGACTGCCGCGTGTCGGGCAGCCGCTCGCGGCGCGGCACGGCCTTGACCTTGGCCGCGGCCTTGTCGGCCTCGCTGCTGGTCGAAAGCGGCTGGCTTTCCTTCGAGCCGTCGCGGTAGATGGCCAGCGCCTTGAGGCCCAGCCGCCAGCCTTCGAGGTACGCATCGGCGATGTCGGCCGGCGTAGTGTCGCGCGGCATGTTGACCGTCTTCGAGATCGCCCCGCTGAGGAACGGCTGGGCCGCCGCCATCATCCGCACGTGGGCATGCCAGGGGATCGACCGCCCGCCGCCGCGCGGCTCGAAGGCACAGTCGAACACCCGCAGGTGCTCCTCGCGCAGCTCGGGGGCGCCTTCGATCGTGTCGTGCTCGTCGATGTAGCCGATGATCTTCTCGACCTGGTCGTGCCCGTAACCCATGGTCTCCAGGGCCAGCGGCACGGTGCGATTGACGATCTTCAGCATGCCGCCGCCGGCGAGCTGCTTGTACTTCACCAGGGCGATGTCCGG
>JBGQHD010000957.1:0-2419 GCA_041497795.1 Planctomycetia bacterium | reverse complement strand
GACGGCCGCTTGGCCGACGACCTGCCCGCGCTTGTCACCGGCCAGGTGGCGGAGTTTGCCGAATCGAGCGAGACGCAAGACGAGATCGATGCGCTGGTGTTGGGCGCGCGAACCGGCCTCTTCGACACGCACCCTTCGCCGGCCCAGCGGCTGGCTCACGCGGAGCGCGAGTCGTCGCCCGGCCTGCCGTTCTCCGAGTCGGCGGCGGCCGAATTGTTTCGCGAATATCGCGCGCTGTGCCGCGCGGCCACTGAGACGTATTACGAGCAAGTGCTGGGGGCCGAGTTCGAGAAGGTCCAGTTGATCGACGCCGCGCTGATGGTCCGGGAGCGGACCGAGCAGTACGAAGCCGACCGCACCCTCTATCGCTACTTCCAGGGGCAGTTGCTGGGACACGTCGAGCTGTTTTTGCCCGAGGGCTGGTTCGCTGCCCCCGCGGACGTCGAGCAGACGATCCGGTCGCTGCGGCAAGCGCGGCAGGCGATGCACGCGGCGTTGCCCAAGCTCGCCGCGGCGCTGGAGCAGTTCGAAAAGGCCGAAACTCAGCGCTGCCGGGCCTTCAGCGCGCAGCTCTTGCAGGCGGCCAACGTTCGCTTCAACCCGGCGGACTTCGGCCTGGCCGGCGGCGACGTGGTGGCCATCGGCAAAGCCCAGGCGGAGGGCTGGCAGGCACGCGAGCAGGCCCTGGCCGATTTGCAGGGCTTTGTCCGCCAGGCGGAAACCCGACTCACCACGGCGCTGTGCCTGCTGCATGCCCCCGAGGTCGCCGGTAAGATGGATGACCCGGAAGTCCTGCCGCGCGTGGCTCGATTGAACAGCGTGCTGGGCGATCTGCGGGCGGCCTGGCCGCACGTGCAGCCGCTGCGGGAGCACCTCTTCGGCCTGGGCATGCTCATGTCCCTCGTGGACGAGAACGGCCGCAATCAGGCGTATTGGGTCGAGCTGCAGCGCGTGGCGGCCATCGTCCGCGACCTGCTGGGCAAGCTGCACGAAGCGCTGGTTGCCACGCCGTACCCCTTCGAGCATGCCGGCGGAGACATCCACGTTTCGCAGTATCTTCTTGAGGAGATTCCGCCCTCCGACCAGGTGGGGGAACTTTCCCTGGCGGCCGAGGAGATGCTGGCCAAGCTGTTGGCGTTATACTTCCGTGCCATGGCCCAACTGGCCGTCACGGCGGAACGGGTGGAGGCGGCCCTCGGCTTGCCGCGGCTGCCCGATCCGCCCGAGCCCGAGGGCCGTAGTAAGATGAGCAAAACCACCTGAGCAATCACCCCTGAGCAAGCACCCCGGCTGCTCCCAGCAGCCGGGGTGCTGACCCTGCCGGGTGCGGACCCCGGCCCGGCTCCAAACGAGGTGCGTCGTGAGCGATTGGCAGAACATCACCGCGCTGGCCTGCGTCGCCGTGGCGGCGGCGTACATCACGTGGCGCGCCGTGCGAAAGCTGGCCAAACGAGCCGGTTCAAGTTGCGGCGGCTGCGGGAGCTGCGGCACCGCCGGGGCCAATCCGCAGCCCAATCAATTCGTCTCATTGCAGCCGCCCCAGCCGACGAAGCCGGGCGAGTGATCCATCCTGTATTCTGAAGTAGGCTCGATCACCTCCACGTCCGACAGAGACCACCATGGCCGCAGGTTTGGTGAAGCTGACCATCCGCGAGCAGACCGCCACGGTCGTGCTCAACCGGCCGGACAAGCGGAACGCCCTCAACCGGGCGCTCTTGGCCGACTTGGCCCAGGCCCTGGACGATCTGCACCTGGAGCGGCGCGTGCGGGCGGTGGTGCTGACGGGCGCCGGCCCGGCGTTTTGCGCCGGCATGGACCTGGGCGAGATGCGCGACACGGCGAAGCTCGAGCGGCCGCACGAGCGATGGCAAGAAGACGCCGTCATTTACCAGGAGCTGCTCACGCAAATGCTGCACTTCCCCAAGCCGCTGATCGCCGCGGTCAACGGCCCGGCGGTGGCCGGCGGCGCCGGGCTGGTGCTGGGCTGCGACATCGTGCTGGCCGCCGAGGAGGCCCAGTTCGGCCTGCCCGAGCCGCGCCGCGGCATCGTGGCCGGGCTGGTGACGCCGGTGTTGGCGTTCCGCATCGGCGCCGGCCACGCCGCCCGGTTGCTGCTCACCGGCACCCCGATCGACGCTGTCGAAGCCCGGCGGATCGGCCTCTTCCACGAGGTGCTGAAGGCCGATCACCTCTGGCCGCGGGCCCATGAAGTGGCCGCCGACTGTGCTCGCTGCGCGCCCGAAGCCCTTCAGCTCACCAAGCGGATGCTGAATGAAACGGTCGGCGAGCACCTGGCCACGCTGCTCTCCGCCGGCGCCGCCGTCAGTGCCACCGCCCGCACGACCGAAGCCGCCCAGGAGGGCCTCAACGCCTTCCTGGAAAAGCGCGAGCCGAAATGGCTGTAGTGGGGCAGACATTC
>JBGQHD010000956.1:0-2430 GCA_041497795.1 Planctomycetia bacterium | reverse complement strand
GTACGACCGAGCGCGAAAGATGAAGGTCCCGTTCATGGCCGGCTCGTCGCTGCCCGTGAGCTTCCGTGAACCGGACATTTCGGTCCCGACGGGCTGCACGATCGAGGCGGCGGTGGGGATCGGCTACGATGGACTGGATATCTATGGGATTCACGCCCTGGAGAGCTTTCAATGCCTGGTGGAACGGCGGCGCGGCGGCGAGCAGGGCGTCAAATGGGTGCAGTGCCTGCGTGGCGATGCCCTGTGGAAGGCCATCGACGATGGCGCGGTGGCGAAAGATGTCTTGCAAGCGGCGCTCGGCGTGCTCCCGCATCATAAGGATCGCGACTACCGCAAGGACGAGCATTCCGCGTTGTTCTTGTTCCAATACGCAGATGGTCTGCCGGGGGCCGTGCTGATGCTGCCGGCGTTTGTCGGCGGCACTGCCGTGGGCTTGAGAATCAAGGGCCGACCGCAGCCGATTGCCACTCGGTTCGAGGAACGCCCCGATCCTCACTATCCGCACTTTGCGTATTTGCTCAAGGCGATCGAACGCATGGTCCATTCAGGCCGGCCGAGTTATCCGGTCGAACGCACGCTGTTGACCAGCGGCATCCTCGACCGGGCGCTCACCTCGCTGGCCCAAGGGCAGAAGCGGCTCCAGACCCCCGAACTCGCCATTGCGTATGAGCCCGTCGATTACCCGCATGCACCCGATCCCAAATTGGAGTCCGATCCGACATGATGTGCCACGCGACGATGAAGGCCGCTATTCTCTCTGCCGTGGGCCTGTTCCTCAGCGCGGCCGTCTTGGCCGCTGACGAACCCAAGCTGCCCGAGGGCGGCAAGGAATTCCGCTCTCAATGCCGCGCCCATCTGGTCTACACCGCGGCGTTGGCCGAGGAAGCGAGCAAGACCAGGATGACCCTGCTCACGAAGGCTATCGAGTTGGACCCCCGCCTGGCCCGCGCTTACTACAATCGCGGCTTCCTCTATGCGAACCAGGGAGACCTGCGGCGGGCGAAGGCCGACTTCCTGAAAGCCGTTGACCTGGACGAGAGCTACATCCACGCGCACTACAACCTGGCTTGCGTGCATAGTCTGGCCTCGCGGCCGGAAGAGGCCCTCGCCAGTTTGGAAGCCGCGTTGGCCAAAGGCTACCAGAAGTTCGACAAGATCTCCTCGGACGAGGACCTGAAGAGCATCAGGGAGAAGCCCGCCTTTGCGCCGCTGATCGCAAAATACAAAGCCCTGGCGGCGACCACCAAGCTCGGCTCGGTGCAGCGATTCCAGACCGCCGACGTCGAGGGGCGCGCGGAGCTGCTGGCGGAGGCCCTTCGCAAGCCGGACAAGGAAGGCCCGGAACTCGCTCGCTGGGCAATGCAAGAGGCGGATCACCAGCTTCGCGTTTTGAGCATGCAGCTTTGGCGCAAGCTCGACGTCGCACAGTCGAAGCCTGCCCTGATGCGCGGCCTTTACGACTCCAACGGTTACGTGAACAAGGCCGCCGCCAACAACTTGATCGGTTACGGCAAAGACATCGCACCTTGGATGATGTGGGCATTGGAAGACAAAGAGGCGGAGACGCCGTTCTATGCGATGCAGGTGCTGGCTGCCATCGACTATCGAGAAGGAGCGGAGAGGATCGTGCGTTTCCTGCGCGACGAGAAGCCCAGCACCCGCATCGTCGCGGCCGAGAGTCTCGCTCGCCTGCGGGCCGCGTCGGCCTTGCCGCAACTTGAAGCCGCCCTGGAAAACCTCCCCAAGGAGGAGCGGGAGCAGGAGTTCTACAAGGCGGCGGTGCGCCGCGCGATCGGGGCGTTGAAGCAGGCCAAGGAAGGCCCCCAGAAATGACGGCAGCGATGCGTTGCCCTGTTCAAAGGCTCGGCACATGAAGCTCGTCAAGCTGATCGTCTTGAGCGTGAAGTTGATCTTGGGCGTGTGCCTGAGCCTGGCCACGATCTCGGCGATCGTCTCATTCGTCCAAAAGTTATGGACCGGCAAGGTTGGAGGAATCGACGATCTGGCCGCCGAAATCGCCGCCATGGCGTTTTTCGCGGTCATGGCCATTTGGGCTTTCGAGAGCGCGCTCGGCAAGAAAACCAAGCCGCCGTCGGAGCCGGAGCGAGATCAGCCCGGGAAGTCGGCAGCCCCACAGAAAACCGCAAGTCGTCGGTGCCAAAGGACCGTCGCTGAGAAGCTCGAGCGATCGCTGTACGCCGTGCTAGGCGCCTCGCTGGGCGAGCTGGCGTGGTACGGTGCGGCGTGAGTCGTCGATCCGCGCTGCTTCCACTGCTCGGAACCGTGGAGCGTAGCGCGGCTTGGAGGATCGATGCGGTTCCGAGCCGCGGCACACCGCAGACCGGCACCGCCGCCGCTCCCGCGCCCCAGAACCTGCCCTGGGACCGGAAACGCCACGAGGGTAGAATACCTGAGGAATGAAGAGCTTTT
>JBGQHD010000955.1:0-2437 GCA_041497795.1 Planctomycetia bacterium | reverse complement strand
GACAACATGCTGGTCAGCTACCAGTTCGACAACAACAAGGTGCTCGTCTACGAGGACCGCGGCTTCGCCCCGTACGGCATGGACGGCTTCGACAGCGGCAACGCCTTCTATGGCACCAAGGGCTACATGACCTTCTCCCGCCGCGGGTATTTCCAGGTCTATTTCGACCGCGAGGGCAGCAAGGGACCCGGCATGAAGGGCGACACCGGCCACGACCGCCACGTGGCGAACTTCCTCGACGCCATTCGTGGCCGTGCCAAGCCCAACGCCGACGCCCTGACCGCACATCTGACGTGTGCCCTGATCCACCTGGGCGAGATCGCCTACCGCAAGGAGCGCGTGCTGCAGTTCGACCCCAAGACCCAAACCATCCGCGGCGACAGCGAGGCCAACGCCATGCTCACCAAGGAATACCGCAAGCCGTGGGAGCTGCCGCGCGACGTGTGATGCGGCCGCGGTAACACTAGCCCGAAGCGTAAGCGAGGGAGGACCGCCGCAGCGCCGGATTTCCCGCGCGTGCGCTTCGGGCTAGTGTCGGGCATGTCGGTCGTGTCGCCGTGTCGGCATCGTGCGCATCGTGCGTTGCACCCTCTCGGATGGCGGCGTATAAGTGATAGTGGAAGTGTTTCGTCCCTGGCCGTTGGCTCGCGCGCATGGACTCTCCCCGTGACGTCGTCGCAGGCTACCGAGCCATCCTGTTCCTCGACCTGGTGGAGAGCTGCGCGCTGAAGGCCCGCTTGGGCGAGCAGCGGTACTTCGAGCAAGTCGAGTCCCCCTATCTGGAGATTGTGCGGCGGGTGCTGGCCGAGACCCCCTGCCGCGAGCGGAACGACACCGGCGACGGCATGCTGCTGACCTTCGACCGGGTCGAAGACGCCGTGACCGCCGCCCTGCGGGTGCAGGGCTACCTGCGGGCCGCCCCGTGGATCAGCGACCGGGCACAAGTCCGCATCGGCATTCACGGCGGCTCGACGCGCATCCTGCCGGGGGGCGAAATCCGCGGCAACAACGTGGACCTCTGTGCCCGGCTCACCTCGCTGGGGCTGCCGGGGCAGGTTCTGCTCACCCGGCACGCCTACGACGAAGCCCGGCGGTTCGTCCGCGGCCACCCGGCGCTCGAAGGGCAAGTCGATCGGCCGGAGCTGGTCTGGCGGGCCCACGGCACGTATCCGTTCAAGGGCTTCGCCGACCGCTGCGAGGTGTGCGAGATCGGGGCCTACGGCGAGGCGCCGCTCGAGGCGCCCACCATGCCCGGCGCCGCCGGCACGGCGGACAAAGCGCTGAAATTGGTCGAAAACCTTGGCCGGTTCGTCCGCCGGCATCCGTTCATTAGTGTGGCGGCGGCGATCGCGCTGGTCGTCGTTGTTCCGCTGGTGGGCTATTACGCGTGGATCGCCACGCAGCGTTTGCCGGCCGGGGCGACGTTGCCCGGCATTGCGCTGAAGGCCAGCGAGCTGATGGAACGAAGCGAGTTCAGCAACAGCGACGACGAGATGTGGTTCCTGGGGATCGTCAGCCGTCACCAAGACGACGCGAAAGACCGGGTCGATAAGGAGAAAGCTACCGAGGCGCACGTGGCTGTTTTTCTGAGCGAGCCGCTGCCGTTCTCGCAAGGGGCGTTGGAGATCACCTCCGATCGCTACCAGGGATTCGAGGGTGTGCACGTCGTACCCTTCTTGCTTCGCGAGGGCGGGTGGATGAGAGTATTGAGGTCAACAGACTACACCGTATCCAACGGAAAGATCACTCTCCGCTTCGCCGACGTGAAGCGGGGCGACCAGGTGCGGATCATCGTCTATGCTGAAACCGACGGCGGCAAGCTGGGGCAGGAAAACCGTCTGACTTTCCGAGTGCTTTAGCCGAGAGGCAGAACCATGTCGACGCGGCCCGCCTTTGCCCGACGGCTGCGATCGGCGCTGAGCGTCGCGACTGTCGCCACCATTCTCTTGCCGGGGTCCACCCTGGCTCAAGAGGTCACGATCCGCGGCCGGGTCCGCAACGCCGAAGGTAAGGTCATTCGCCAAGCCAGCGTAACGGTCCGCGATGCCGAAGGGGCCAAAGTCTCAACCGTGCCCCAGTATGAGGACAACGGTGAGACGTTCGTCGTCACGGTGCCGGCCCGACTGGGCAAGGTGAGCGTGCTGTTCGAGGACCGCCCCTTTCATCACCCGCACCTGGTGACGAACCTCTCCACGACGCCAGGCGACGATCACACGATTAACCCTGTGCTGCGGAAGGCCAGCGGCCCTGCTGGCTACGACCTGATCGTGGAGCAGATCCAAATCTACGAGCAGATCCTCTTTTCCCAGGCGGGTGCCAAGCCGTCCCGGCAAACGGTGCTGGACTTCAAGAAGGAGTACGGTGCGCTGATCGGCCAGTTGCCAAATCCGGCCAAGTTCAAGACCTACGCCGTGAACAGCGACCAGCATGAGGCGCT
>JBGQHD010000954.1:0-2439 GCA_041497795.1 Planctomycetia bacterium | reverse complement strand
TTTTGTGGTTTTTTGGTTATGTCTGTTTTGGGGGGGGGGTGTGTTTTTGCGCGCGGGGGGTGGGGGGCAAGGGCGGTGTTTTGTTGGGGGCAAAACTCGACCCCCGACCCCTTTGACCCTTTGCGGCGTATATTGGTCGCTGGCAAGCGGCCCTGTAACCACGGATGACCCAACGTCAACCACCAGCAGGAGGGTCGGCATCATGGAGACACGTCGTGCCAGATTCGCGGCATCCCTGTGCGCAGCATCCACCTGCGTAGCATTTACCTGGCTGGTTTTGTGCCGGCCGGCCGTCGCTCAGGAGAAGAAGGACGGCAAGGAGAAAGCCGCCGACGCGATTACGGTGGACAAGGACAAGAAGACCATCACCGTGGCCTGCAAGATCGCGCCGCGCAAGCTGCCGAACCTCGATCAGATTTACCCCATCGAGGTCATCGCCTGTTGGCCGGCGCCCAAGGGTCAGAAGGCGCACGAGACCGTCGTCGTCTTCGACGCCAAGCCCAGCGACATCCACAAGGCGCTCGAGTCGCTGGGCCTCAAGCCCGGCAAGCCGGCCGTGGGTGAGGACGCCAAGCCGGAAGGTCCGGAGGTGCAAATTTCGCTGGAGCTGCCCGGCGTGGGCGGCGTGGCGCGGCGGGTGGCGATCGATCGCCTGCTGGTGGACAAAAAGACCGGCAAGCAAATGCCGAAGATCAAGTGGCGGTTCACCGGTTCGGTGATGAAGCAGCCCGATCCAAACAAGCCCGAAAAGGTCTTCGCCGCCGACCTCTCCGGCACGCTGATCGCCATCTTCCCGGTCACCAACGAAACCGTTTTTCAAACCGACCTGACCATGAAGGACGAGCCGGTGATCAAACTGGAGACCAACGCGAAGCTGTTGCCCAAGGAAGGCACCGAGGTGAAGCTGATTATCCAAGTGCCGTCGCATGTGACTCGCTCCGCGCGGCCGTAGCCTGACTCTCCGAGTCGGGCGCCCGACTCGGAGAGTCAGGCTACGAGAGGAACGCGCAAGCGATCGTTATCTGCAAGATACCCATGAAGAAGAAAAGCAAACTTCCGCGATTGTTATTCGCACTCGTCGTGCTGCTTGGCGCGGCAATGGCGGTCGCCGTGTACGTCGCGCCCGATCGCGCGCGCGAGGCTTGGCGATCGGTGCAGGCCAAGCTCGACGCTCTGTCCACCGTGCCCGCGGAGCCGGATGCCAGACCGGAGTCGCTACGGCCCGCGCCGCCGCAAAGCACGAGCGTGCCAGCGCGGTTGGAAAAGCCGGCCCCGGCCGCAGTGGGCGGAAAAGCGGTCGTCCAGCCAGCCAGTGCCCGCAAAGTAACCGCCGCCAAGGCGACGGAGCCCGCGAGCGCCGGCGCGGAAGGGCCGGCCGGGGCCGAAGCGAAGGCGGGGGCGATCAAGAGCGAACCATCGGGCGCCCCAGCGCGGGCCACCGCAGCGTTGGCCGAGGGGTCGTTCGAGTTTCCCGCCGATGAATCGGGCCGGCTGCTGGCGGAAAGGCTGACGCCGCCGCGGCAGTTGCCTCTTGCCCCGGCGCCCTACGTGCGCGAGCCGCAGCCTCGGCCGGCAGGCATGCCGGACGACTTGAGGCCGCACGTGGCCAAGCTTCCGCCCGTCGTCAGTGGACCGGCGACGGTGGTGGTGGGCGATGAGCGACGCACGCCGCAGCGCCGTCAAGCGGCGATGGATCGCCCGCCGCTGGCCGCCGAGGCGGACCCGGCCCGTCCGCAGCGACCGCTCTGGCCGGCCGCGCCGTTGGCCTATACCCCGTCGGCCAATCCCGATGTCGCTCCGGCGCTGCGCTACGTCGGCTTGCCGGTCGCCGAGGCCGTGACGCCGCAAGACGACCCCAGTGCCGACGTCTCGCGGAAGGCGTTGCTGAGCGGCACTTCGATCCCCGCGCCGGCGCCGCCGCCGTTCCTGCGGCTGACGATCCCCGACCCCTTTGAAACCGCGCGCGTCGTGCAGTTGGCCAATCCGCCGGCCGAGCGCGACCCGCCGGAGCCGTCGTTCCAGCGACCGCAGCCGCCGCCGCTCCCAATGCCAGAGCCGGCGAAGAAAAAGTAGCCGCCATTCCCCATTCGTGTGATTCGTGCTATTCGTGGTTGACTTCGCGGGCAAAGGAACTGGACCACGAATAGCCCAGCGCGGCCCAGCCGCAACCAAATCGATTATGGCCCGCGAATCACGCTAATTAGCGCGAATGTAGATGCAGAGCACGAACGGTTTTCAGATCGCGTCTCCCCCACGCATCGGTCTGCGTGCTCCTGTTCCTTTGAGGTGCCGCATAGCCTGTGACTGCTCCGATCACCGCGGATGTCTGGCCTTCGTTGGCCGCGCTGGCCGGTGACGCCCCCTTGGGCGTCATTCCGGTGCTGATGGGTCCGCTGCAGGTGCTGTTGGCGCTGCTGCCGGCGATCGCGGCCGCGTTCT
>JBGQHD010000953.1:0-2457 GCA_041497795.1 Planctomycetia bacterium | reverse complement strand
TACCTGGTCGGCGACAAGGTGACGATCAACGTCCTCCGCGACGGCAAGCGGCAGGACTTCGCGATGACGCTGCAGCGGTGATGGCGCCACGCGCTGGCAACTCGTCTTGGCGGGAGCTACGATAAGGGCGTCCGGTCTCGCACGCCGTTTTCGCCCGCCACTGCGGGCGGTTCGCCGATCCATGACCTCAGCTTCGCCGATCTTCGATGGTGACCGCTCCGCAGACGGCCCCACCGTGGCCGAGCTCTTGGATCTGGCACGCCACGGCGACCCGCAAAAGCGAGAGGAGTTGTTCAACGCCTGCCGCAATTACTTGAACCTGCTGGCCCGCAACCAGCTCGAACGGTGGATGCAGGGCAAGGTCGATGCCTCGGACATCGTGCAGCAGACGCTGCTCGAGGCGTACCGCGACTTCGACAAGTTCCACGGCGCCTCGGAGGGGGAATGGGTCGCCTGGCTGCGTTGCATTTTGGAGCGGAACGCGACCGATTTCATCCGCCACTACCGCGGCACGGCCAAGCGCGACGTGAAGCGGGAGGTGGCGCTTTCTCATCCGTCGGACGGCTCCTCGATCCTCTCGGCGGCCGAGCCGGCGGCGCGCGACCCCTCGCCGAGCCAGGAGTTCATCCGCCGCGACGACGAGCTGCGGATCGCCGCGGCGCTGGAACATCTCACGCCCGACCATCGCCAGGTGATCGAGCTGCGTAACCTGCAGCGGATGCCGTTCGACGAGGTGGCCACGCGGATGGGCCGCACCCGCCCGGCGGCGCAGATGCTGTGGATGCGGGCGATCAAGAAGCTACAGCAGGTGATGGGGCAGTAGCGCTGTCGGTCGTAGCCGAAGTCGCCAGACTTCGGGAGGCTGAACTCTGGCGAGTTCAGCTACCGCCGTGGAGCCTATCCAGTTGCCGCCCCTAGTCGGTGCCCGAAGAGGAGGGCCTGCGGCTGCTTTCCCTAACGTCTCTCGTCAAGGATTGGATGGTGACGTCGCCCGTGGACCGCAGCTTGACGGAATATTCGTGCCCTTCGCGGAGTTGCGTGGAAACGGACTTGCCACACATGGCAGACAGGCCCAGTTCCTGCATCTTGGCCGGATCGTGGGCATAGTCCCAGAAGTTGCGCCACAGCGCCTCTTCAAACGGGCTGGGCAGGCCGCCGCGTTCATAGGCGTTCGGCTGCGTGCGCTTGGACGTCAGCGGATACCCGCTGTTGGGCGTGTCGTCGTTTCCGTAGATCGCTTTGAAGGCGAGCATGGCGGTCCCGCGTCGCGGATCGCCCTCCTCGACGAACCGGTCTTCGAACTTCGCGACGAGGCCCTCGACGTAGACGTTGTCGCCGCGAATGCGGTATTCCTGCGGCCGGGTCAGGGGGTTGCCCTGATCGTCCACCTCCCAGAACTCGACCACCGAGACGATCTTCTTGGTCTGCGGGTCTTGCTCCTGACTTCGCAGCCGCAGGCGGGCCAACTGGTAGTCCACCTTCAGCAGCTTGTTCGCCATCGCCAGCTTCTCTTTCTGGACGGTCAGCTCTTTGTTCTCCTCGCGCAACTGCTGCTTTTCCTTCTCGGCTTGCAGCAAGCGGTCGGTGACGTTGAGCTTATCGGCAAACTGCGAGCCGACCATGCTCAGGCCCAAGACGGAGCCCATGATCAGCAGCGAGCCGAGAGCCTTGAAGACGAAGCCCATGCTGTGGTCCTTTGGCCAGTGGCCTCCGGCGAACGATCGTAGCACCGCGGCAACGCGCGCTGGCCGACGCGCCGCTCCAACGGCACCGCTTGCGCGGCTTGTGACTTCCTTCCATCCTACCGTCGCCGCCGCGGGGAGCAAGCAGGCGACCGCACACTAACCCGACGCGCAAGCGAGGGAGAGCATCTGCCGCGGTAGGTAGCTGAACTCGCCAGAGTTCAGCCTCCCCGAAGTCTGGCGACTTCGGCTACCTACTGCCCCATCAGCGGCGCGACTCGACGTTCTGCCGTGACGCTCCCTCGCTTGCGCGTCGGGTTAGTGAGACCGGCTTGCGCGCACCTACGAAGGCGGTAATTCAACGAGAAACTAACGAAAGACGCCGAGAAATGCAATCAGCCGCCCTGGCGAGGCGGCGGAGTGTGGGGGGACCACGGGAAGCGAGAGGCGCTGCCCGGATTCGAACCGGGGATGGCGGATTTGCAATCCGCTGCCTTAGCCGCTTGGCTACAGCGCCAAGTGAGCGTAGGTTAGAGAATCGTTAGGGAGGGGTCAACCCCTGGTGGGTGGCCGCTGTCGCTGAGTTGATGCTTATCTCATCGTCATCGTCCTCGTCGTCCTCGTCCTCGAAGAATGCGGTTTGACAACACTCCACATGATGCGTCCTTGACTTGAGCATCGTCATGACAGTTTGTCAGCGGTCACCCCCATTGTGATTGTACCGACTTTTGAATCGTTCTCAAGATTGCTTGTCGATGGAGCACGATGAAACGAT
>JBGQHD010000952.1:0-2458 GCA_041497795.1 Planctomycetia bacterium | reverse complement strand
CCTCGACATCTTTCCAGAGGTCATGCGGCAGCCGTATGAGGACGACGGTGCGCTGGGCCTGATCTTGCATCCCGAGTTTGGCCAACCTGCTTCACCGAACCGCGGCTACTTCTACGTCTTTTACACGGCGCGAGCGAAGTCGCAACGCTTTGACCGGCTGTCGCGGTTCACGGTGCCCGACGGCCAGGAGGTCGCCGATCCCGCCTCGGAAGTCGTGCTGATCGACCAGTTGGACCAGGACATCTGGCACAACGGCGGCGGCATGGCTTTCGGGGCCGACGGGTTCTTGTACGTCGGCGTCGGCGACGAAGGCGGCAACGAGCCGGACCAGTTCGCCAACGGGCAACGCATCGATAAGAACCTTTTCTCCGGCATCCTGCGGATCGACGTGAACTGCACGGGCGGCTCGGTGAGCCATCCGCCGCAGCGACAGCCGCAGACCGGCCACACGGCCGAATACTTCATCCCCAACGACAATCCCTTCGTCGGCGTGCCCGGCGCGCTGGAGGAGTTCTGGTCGATCGGCCTGCGCAACCCGCACCGGATTTCCTTCGATCGCGGGACCGACCAAGTAGCAGGCACACTCCGTGTGCCGTCAGGGAGAGACGGCACACGGAGTGTGCCTACTACTGCAACCGGCCGGCTGTGGGTCGGCGACGTGGGGCAGCAGCTTCGCGAGGAGGTGAACATCGCCACCCGCGGCAGCAATCACGGCTGGAGCTACCTCGAGGGATCGCTGCCGATGCGGCAGTCACCCCTGGCCGGTCAGAAGCCTTCGCCGCTTCTCGGGCAGGAGACACCGCCGGTGCACGAGTACCCGCACCTCAACGGCGACAACTGCGTCATCGGCGGCCACGTCTATCGCGGCAAGAAACTGCCCGAGCTGGTCGGTAAATACATCTACGGCGACAACGGTTCCGGTCGCATCTGGGCACTCGATTACGATGGCCAGAAGAAGGTCGCTAACACCGAGCTGACCGCGCTGCCCGTCAGCGCCAAGACCGGCCTGTCGTCGGTGAACGAGGACGCCGACGGTGAGCTGCTGCTGCTCGTGCTGGGCGACAGCGGCCGGGAAGACGGCACGCTGTACCGCCTGGTGAAGGCGCCGCCGGGCGAGTCGCCGCTGCCGAAATGGCTGTCGCAGACCGGCCTGTTCAAGGACGTTCGTTCGCTGACGCCTGGCCCGGGCGTGTTCGCCTACACCGTCAACTCGCCCCTGTGGTCTGACGGCGCCGAAAAGCGCCGCTGGATCATGCTGCCCGGCGACGGCAAGGACCCTGAGCCGTTGGCCGATCACATCGAGTTCACTCCGACGGGCAACTGGACGTTTCCGGCGGGCACCGTCTTCGTCAAGCACTTCGAGCTGCCGGCCGACGAGCGCGACCCCACCGTCGTCAAACGCCTGGAAACTCGCCTGCTCGTGTGCCAAACCGATGGCGGCGTGTACGGAGTGACCTACAAGTGGAACGATGAGGGAACCGACGCCGAGCTGCTGCGCGGCGGCCTGCGCGAGGACGTGACGATCGCGACGGCTGACGGCGGCACGCGGACCCAGCCCTGGCAATACCCGAGCCGCGAGAACTGCCTCGTCTGCCACACCAAGCAGGCTAACTACGTGCTGGGCGTCAATGCACGGCAGCTCAACGGCGACTACCACTATCCCGGCACGTCGGTCGTCACGAACCAACTGCGGGAGTGGAGCCGCATCGGCATGTTCACTCGCCGGCTGGACGACGAGGAAATCGCCGGCACGCCCCGCCTGGTCGCGGTGGGCGACGCCAGTGCGACCTTGGAACACCGCGCGCGATCTTATCTCGACGCGAATTGCTCGCAGTGCCATCTGCCGGGCGGCGCGCGGGCGAACTTCGATGCCCGCTTCGATACGCCGCTGGAGCGGCAGAACCTGATCGACGGTCCCTTGGCGACGCAAGTGCCGGTCCGCGGGGCGGCCGTGGTGCGGCCGGGCGATCCGTTCCGCTCGCAGCTCGTGGCCCGCATGCTCGACCCCACTTCGCCGACGCAGCCGCTGAGTGAGCCAGCCAAGCCGATGCCGGCGCTGGGTGTGCTGCGCCGCGACCACCAGGCGATTCGCGTGCTAACGGAATGGATCGATTCGCTCGACGTGGGGCACGCGGCCGGCGTGCCAGCCGACGAAGACGCGAGCCGCGTGTCTCGCGACGTGACCGATCAAAGTAGTAGGCACGCTCCGCGGGCCGTCGACGGCACACGGAGTGTGCCTGCTACGGTGACCGGTCAGTCGCCTTAGCGGGAGCGAGCGCATGCCAGCCATTCAGCTTATCTGCGGCCTCGCCGGCCTGCTGATCGTCGCCGGCGTGTTCATTCGCGCCGGGCTCTTCGCCGGCTGCCTGGCCGTGCTGTTGGCGGGGATCTGCTTCGGCCATCCGTTCTATTTCCTGCCGGCTTATCCCATTCCGATCACGGCCGACCGCGCGCTGCT
>JBGQHD010000951.1:0-2469 GCA_041497795.1 Planctomycetia bacterium | reverse complement strand
CGCACTACGGGCCTATCTGGAGCTGTTCCGCGCGCCGGCCGTCTTCACCGCGTTGGCCGACGTGATGCTGGGGTTCTTCTTCGCTTACCGGCCGAGCCTGTTCGCGGAGCACGACCGTCTCTGGGAGCCGCCGTGGACGCTGCTGGCGGTGCTGATGGGCACGTCGGCCCTGCTTTATTCGGCCGGCATGGTGCTCAACGACTTCTTCGACGCCGAAGTGGATGCCCGCGAGCGGCCATACCGGCCGATCCCCTCGGGCCGCGTCAGCCGGTCCACGGCCGGATGGCTCGGCGCGGTGATGCTGGTCTTGGGCGTCGCCTTGGGTTGGCTGGCGAGCTTTCACGCCGGCAGCATGCGGCCAGGGCTCATCGCCTCGGGGCTGGCCGCGGCGGTGCTGCTCTACGACGGGCTGCTCAAGACGACGCCGGCCGGGCCGCTCGGGATGGGCGCTTGCCGGATGCTCAATGTGCTCTTGGGCATGGCCGCCGGATCGCAGCTCTTCGCGCCCGTGTATGAGGAGTTCTCCGCGGTTCACTACGTGCTGGCCGGCGGCGTCGGCCTGTACATCGTCGGCGTCACGCTCTTCGCCCGCCGCGAGGCGGAAAGGAGCAACCTGGCGGTCCTGGCCATCGCGTCGGCGATCATCGCCGGCGGCATCGCGCTGGTCGGCTGGTTTCCCCATTGGGCGGCCGAGGCCGGCCTGAAACTCGATCCCTCGATCTCGATTACGGGGCTGCCCCTGGGCCTGCTGGGAGCGCTGATCCTGTATCGCTGCGTAATGGCGATCGTCGAGGGGGGCCATCCCGCGCTCGTGCAGCGGGCCGTGACGCATTGCCTGCGGTCGCTGATCGTGCTGGACGCCTTCGCCTGCGCAGCCGCGGCCGGCATGCTCCCCGCCCTGGCGATCCTCTGCCTGCTCGCGCCGACGCTGATTCTCGGCTGGTGGCTCTACGCGACGTGACGGTTGTGCAGTGGGCGGTACAGGACTCGAACCTGTGACCTCAACGATGTCAACGTTGCGCTCTAACCAACTGAGCTAACCGCCCTCGGTCGGCCGCCTGTCGGGCGCCGCCGCGATTGGCTGCATTTTCCATCTTGGCCACAGGCCGTCAAGTGCGTCGGAATGACGGATGACGAATGTCGGAATGACGGAATGAAGAATTCCCAAACGACGACTCGTGCCGCGCGCTTTTGTCATTCGTCATTCTGACATTCGTCATTCCTACGCTGCGGCCGGCGCAGGAATCGTCGCGGGCTCATCGGGCGCTCATCTCGTGCACCATGTCCACGAGCGCGACGACGTTCTCCGGCGGCGTGGGCGGCAGCACGCCGTGGCCGAGGTTGAAGATGTGGCCCGGCCGGCCGGCGGCTTGATCGAGAATCTCCTTCGCCCGGCGGCGGATCGTGGCTCGATCGGCCAGCAGTGTGGTGGGATCGAGATTGCCCTGCACGCCGCGGTCGTGGCCGACGGCCCGCCAGGCGTCGTCGAGCCGCACCCGCCAATCGACGCCGATGACGTCGCCGCCGGCCTGGCTGAGCAGCGGCAGCAGGGCGGGGTTGCCCGTGGCGAAGTTGATGACCGGCGTGCCGGGCGTGATGCCGGCGATCACGGCCCGCGTGTGCGGCAGCACGTAGCGGCGGTAATCGTCCGGGTACAGGCAGCCGGCCCAACTGTCGAAGAGCTGCACGCACTGGGCGCCGGCGGCGATCTGGCCGTTGAGGTACCTCGCCACGGAGCGGGCGAGCCGCGACAGCAGCTCGTGCCAGGCGGCCTCGTCGCGGAGCATCAGCCGCTTGGTGTGGCCATAGTCGCGACTGCCGCCGCCCTCGATCACGTAGCTGGCCAGCGTGAAGGGGGCGCCGGCGAAGCCGATGACGGGGATCTGGGCCGGCAGCCCGGCGCGCGTGGCACGCACCGTTTGCATGACGAAGTCGAGCGGCGCGATGCTTTCCAGCTCGCGTACGCGATCGACGTCGGCCGGCTCGCGCACCGGGTTGTGGATGACGGGACCTTCGCCCTGCTGGAATTCCAGGTGGAGGCCCATCGGCTCCAGGATCGGCAGCAGGTCGGAGAAGATGATGGCCGCGTCCACACCCAGTCGCTCGACGGTACGGATCATCACCTCGGCGCTGAGCTGTGGGTCCTTGCAAAGCTCCAAGAACGAGACCTTGGAGCGGATTTCGCGATACTCGGGCAGATAGCGGCCGGCCTGCCGCATGAGCCAGATGGGGGTCACGTCCGTCGGCTGGCGGCGACAGGCGCGGAGGAAGGGGCCGTCTTCCGCGGACGGATCCGCGGGCCGGCTCGCCGCTGCCTCGCGGCTCAACGGAGCGGGGCTCGTGCGCTGGACGTTGGTCGCTGATCGTCGCTTCGCGGCCAGCAGCGCACCGGCGCGCTCGGCCGCGGCGACGACCAATTGTCCCATCCGCGGATGGTCCGGTTCGATGTCCGGCTCGATCCCCTCGTCG
>JBGQHD010000950.1:0-2471 GCA_041497795.1 Planctomycetia bacterium | reverse complement strand
CTTGGCCTTCAGGCCACGCCACTCGAAGCGCATGTCGAAGTCGGCGTACTCCTTGTCGGTCGCCAGGTGCGGCTTGCCGCCGCCCGTCAGATGAATGACCCCTCCTTCGACCTTCCAGTTCGGCGCGTCAGCGGGCGACTCGCTCTTCCCGCCGCTGAACCGCCAGCCGGAAAAATCCTTGCCGTTGAACATCGTGACGAAGCCGTCTTCCTTGTCCTTCGCCTGGGGTTCGTCACCGCGGCCAATTGCGGGCACAAGCACGGCTAGCCACAGTGGAGAAATCCAAGCGGCCGCGGTAAGCAAGCGTGCACGAGACACCAGAGACATGCAGCGTGGCATGAGGTTCTCCTTTTGGCGAGCGGCATTCAGGGGCGGGAAGAGCACAAGAGGCACAGGCAGGATGGACCTATGATCGCCGCTCCGCGCGTCGCATTCAAGCAGCGCCGACCCGAGAAAGCAGCCCGGCTGCTCCCAGCAGCCGGGCTGCTGAAGTGGCCTACTCTCACGGCTGGTGCTCGACCGTCAACTGCCACTCGACGTTCGTCGCGTGAATGTCCAGAAAGTACATGCCCGGCTCGGTCTCCATTTGCGTCGTCTCGCCCTGGTCTCCGGCGGAGTTGATGGGCGTGCCGACGAGCTTGCCGCGGTCGTCCAGGACGCGGACCTGAAAGCTCTTCTTGGCCGGGGTCTCGTTGGCCGTGCAAGCCCAGGCCAAACGCCACACGGGGCTTTGGATGCGGAACAGCGGCGTCAGCATGTGGGTGTGCCCGGAGTAGTTGCCGACGGGCTGCCACGCGGCCGCGGCGTCTTGGGGCGCGGCCCGCTGTTTCTCGCGGTTGGCCAGCAACGAGAACGCCAAGAGGAGGACCATCGCCAGCAGGCAGCCCAACAACATCATGATGAGGAGGCCCGGCCCGCCCTTGCGCCCGGCGGTTGCCGCGTCGCCAGCCGAGGACGGGTCGGGGGCCGGCCCACCCCGGGGTCGAGGCTCGACCTTCCGCGCCGCCTCCGCGACACCCGGCGTGGCGGGCGATTGACCCGCCCCCGGCGGACCGGCCAACTGAAACACCGTGCGGCAGAACGGGCACGAGGGGAGCGTGCCGTCCGGCAAGACGCCCACCTCGATCAGCTTCGCACAGCCGGGACAGATGACCTGCGTCATTGCAACGAGTTCCGCCTCAGTTCAGGTCCGAGTGCCCTCAGATCACAATGTCTTGAGATATTCCAGCACCGCCCGCCGCTCGTCCTCGCTCAGTGCGTCGGGGAAGCGGTGGCCGGCCGCGCTCTTGCCGAAGTCGCGCGTATTGAAGTACTGCCGCCGCTCGGCCGGCGACCGGGCCGACTCCGGCACGCGGTCGTAAGCCGTGACCTCCAGGCCCACGCGCTGCTGGTCGTAGCCGTCTTCGCTCCGCCGCCACACGGCCGGCCGCTCGTCGGGGTGCAGCACGTGCCAAAGACTGGGCGTCGAGCCGTTGTGAAAGTACGGGGCAGTGGCCCAAATCCCATCCAGCGGCTGGGCGACGTAGCCGCGAACGGTATTCACCTTCTTCTGGCCGTAATGCGAGAGCCAGCTCGACTCGTACCACTTGCGATGTTCGGGCGAGAGCGCATCGAGCCGCGCCCGGTCGGTGCCGACTTCGTCGAGCGGGACGACTTTGTTGGGGTACTTGCCGTCGGGGCCGTACGTGCCGTGGCACCGCGCGCAGTGATCGTTGAATACGAGGCGTCCCTTGGCGGCCAACGACTGATCGACCGCGTAGGGATACTTGGGCGGCTCGATCGTCCGCATCCACTCGTAGATCGCGCGGAAATCGTCCTCCCAACCGCGGACGCGCTCGCCGGTGTTCCCCTTGCTGCTGAGGAGAAACGTCATCAGCGCCCGGTGGTCGTTCTCGATCGAGCCGTCGGCATAGAGCCATTTCTTTTTCTTGACGTGCCACCACGGCGGCGCATCCATGTCGTGGTGCACGAATTTCGGGATCGGCCGGCTGGCGTCGAAGTTCAACTCGCGGTCGCGCACCGACGTGACCGCCACGCCGAACATCACGGCATTGGTCGTGCCGTTCGAGCCGCCCAGCGGAAAGAGGGAGCCGAAGATCTCGCGGCGGCCGATCTTGCCCGTGACCAGCTTGACCGTCCGCACGTCGTCAAACAGGGTCTGCATGGCGAAATTCGAGTTCGGTAAGCCAGGCATCACCCGGCCGGCCACCTTGCCGCCGTGGCAGGCGAAGCAGGTGACCGACCAGCCGTGGGCGCCGCTGGCGGTGTATTGCAGCGGGCGGCGGTCGTCCTCCTTGCCCGGCCGAAGGTCGTCTGGCCGAGTCGTGAACCCGTAGCGAGCGTAAGCCATGCGGCGGCGTTCGGCGGGCGTGGCCTTCTCGGCCTGCCCGCGCTGCGGCTCGTCCCAGGCGAGCCAGAGATCGTCGAACACCGCGTCGTCGAACTCCGGCGGCAGATACGCCTTGTTCAAG
>JBGQHD010000949.1:0-2477 GCA_041497795.1 Planctomycetia bacterium | reverse complement strand
CGACCGGCCGGCTACTTATTGAGATAGCCCGTTTCGTCCAGCCACGCGTTGCCGCTGGCCGCGTGGTACAGCCAGCCGCGATCGGGGCTGGCCGAAGCAGTCGTGGGCGGATTGCCGCTGGTGGCCGTGACCGTGCTCTTGTTCGTGAAGGGGTTCACGGGGAGCGATTGCAGGTACGGGCCAAAGTCGCTCCCCGCGTTGCCATCGATATCGGTCTTCTGCAAGAGTTTCGCCAGGTCAATGGGCGGCTGGCCGTGGTGCTGGGCCATGTAGCATGCAATCTGGCCACGGAGCGTGCGCAGGTTGGCCACCGCGGTGCCGTGCTTAGCGTCGTGCGTGGAATCGGCGAATAACGGGATCAGCACAGCCGCCAGGATCGCCAGGATCACTACGACGATCAGCAGCTCGATCAGCGTGAAAGCGGGGCGGCGGCGCACGTCTCGCGTTTCGAATGCGTGGAATCAACGGTCCCGGCGCACGTGAGCCGGCAATCCTTCAATGGGAAGCATAGGACAGGAAGCCGGACCGCCCAGCCGAGGCCCTGCCAGCGGCAGAATCGCTACGCGCGGCACGGCCGCCCGCCGGAATCGCGCTTCAGCCAAATCGGGCGGCAGCGTAGACTCTGGCCGCTGGCTCGGCGGGGCGCGCGAAGAGCGACGCCGTCGTTGCCAGCAGCCCGAAAAGACCGACAAGGCTCGGCAAAGCCCACACCAGGAACTAACCCGTTGAGATGACCACGGATGGCGACCAACTACGACCCGATCGCGGAACAGTACAAGCGCTCGAAGCAGACGCCGTGGCGAACGCACATCGAATGCCACACGCTGCTGGCAACCCTGGGCGGCGTGGATGGCAAGGCCGTGCTCGACGTGGCCTGCGGCGAGGGCTTCTACACACGGCTGCTGCGGCATCGCGGCGCGGCCCGCGTGACCGGCGTCGATCTCTCCGAGGGCATGGTGGCGCTGGCCCGGCGGCAGGAGGCCGAGAGCCCGCTAGGCATCGAATACCTCGTCGGCGACGGCCGCGACCTGCGCCTGCCGCAGCCGTACGATCTGGCGGTCGCCGCCTACCTGCTGAATTACGCGCCAACGCGCCAGGAGCTGGCCGCGATGTGCAATAGCATCGGGCGGGCGCTGAAGCCGGGCGGCCGCTTCGTGACGGTGAACTGCAACCCGGCGCTGGACTTTCGCGTCGCGCCTTCGTACCGGGCCTACGGATTCGAGACGCGCGTCGAGGGAGACCAACTGGCCGAGGGGACGCCGATCACCTGGACGTTCTATCTCGACGACGGCCCGTTCTCGATCGAGAACTATTACCTGCCGGTTTCCGTCCACGAGGAGGCGCTGCGGGCGGCCGGGTTCCGCACCATCCGCTGGCACGCCCCGCGGTTGTCGCCGCAGGGCGAGGTCGAGCACGGCCGGGCCTTTTGGGAGCCGTTCTTGAAGACGCCTCCCGTGACGTTTCTGGAGTGCGTCAAGTGAGGTGAAGCCGCCGCCCGCCGGCGACCATTGCCGTTGTTCCGCTCGACTGTTCCATGTTGCACGTCCACTTTCTGCCTTCCCTGACGACCCCGGCGGACTTGGCGGGTGGATTGGTCGTTGTGATCGACGTGCTGCGGGCCTCGACCACGATCTGCCAAGCCCTGGCGGCTGGGGCGAAAGCCGTCGTCCCGTGCCTGGAGGTGGAGGAGGCCCGGCAGATCGCCGGCCGATACCCGCCAGGCGAGGCCGTGCTCGGCGGCGAGCGCGGCGGCCTGCGGATCGACGGCTTCGATCTGGGGAACTCACCCAGCGAATACACGCCATCGGCCATCGCCGGCCGCACTGTCGTCTTCACGACCACCAACGGCACGAAGGCCATGCGACAATGCCGGGAGGCTGCGCGCGTGGTCATTGGCGCGTTCGTAAACCTCTCGGCCGTATGCCGCGAAGTGGAGCGAGCGCTTGCCGAGGGCAGCGAGGCCCACCTGCTGTGTGCCGGCACGCGCGGGGAGATCACAGGTGAGGACGTGCTCTTCGCCGGGGCGGTCGTCCATCGGCTGAAGACGAACGGCGGCCTGACGGCGGCTGGCCGAACTTCGCTGCCGGGGTGCAACGACCAGGCCTACCTTGCCGAGCTGGCCTGGGGCACGCTCGCCGGAGCCGGCGAAACGATACCTGCCGCGGATCTCGCAGATCGATTGGCCCGGCACACGCGCGGCGGCCGCAACGTCATCTCGCTGGGGCTTTCGGCCGACATTCTCGATGCCGCCACGATGGACCGCTTCGACTTCGCGCCCGAGCTGCAATTGAGCCAGTGGGAGATCGTTCGAGAGCCGCCGCCAAGGGGTCGGGAGTCGATTTCGTGACGCAGACGACGATCCACTGCCGCCGATAAGCTTCGTGACGAAATCGACTCCCGACCCCGTCTGGCTCCCACCGGAAGAAGCCCGGCGTGTCGGAGTAGCCGGGCGTCTGAGGCTTGTCAAGCGGCCGCCT
>JBGQHD010000948.1:0-2495 GCA_041497795.1 Planctomycetia bacterium | reverse complement strand
CCGGGATGCCGCGAAAGAACTCGACGTAGACCGTGGCCGCCCATTTCAGCGGCGCCGGTCCATACAGCCGGGACAGGGCAATCGGCAGCCCCACCAGCACGGCCACCAGCATACCGGCCAGCGTGATGAAGACCGTCATCGCCGCCCCCTCCAGCAGCAGCGGCAAGTAAACGCCGATCGACATCCGCTGCACTTCGCCCGCCTCGCTCTGGCTGGGCGTGTGCAGCCGATATTGGTCGTGGTTCCACAGCTCCCACTTCATCAGGATCCGCTTCAGCTCGCCGTTTTCGATCACCCGGCCTAGCGCCGCGTCTAACTGCTCGGCGAGCTGCGCGCTGTCCTTGGCCACGGCGATCGCGTAGTATCCCTCGGCCAGCGGCCGCCCGGTGAACTGCAAGCCCTCGATCCGCCGCGCGTGCTTGAGCGTGGGATCGGGCACGGCATAATAGATGGCGATCGGCAGGTCCAGCAGCACGCCATCCACGCCGCGGCGCAGCAGCAGGTCGCGGTACGGTCCTTCCTGCTCCTCGTAGATGCGCTTGGGCACTTCGAGCTGGTCCAGCAGCCGATCGGCCGCGCTGCCCCCCAGCGTGGCCACCGTGCAGCCGCGGTCCTTGCACTCCTCCAGGGTGGTGAAACGGTCCTCCCCCCGCCGCGTGACGAGCTGCAACTGGTAGATGTAGTACGGCCGCGAGAAGCGGACCATCTCCTGCCGCGAGGGCGTGATCTCCAGCCCGTTCATGGCGAAGTCGATATCGCCGCGATCCACGTCGGAGAACAAACTGTCGAAGGCCCGCTGGCGGAATTCGATCTTGCGGCCCAGCTCCTTCTCCAGCGCCCGGGCCAGATCGACCTCAAAGCCCGCCGGACTGCCGTCGGCATCCGTAAAGACGTAGGGGATGCCGCCGTCGGCGTCTGCCCCCCACCTCAGTGGCGGCAGCTCCTGAGCCGCCGCCGGCCCCGCCCAACAGATCACAGCCAGAAAGAGCAGGCCACGATGCGGGTCGATCAAATCAAGGCACCTCCGGAGTGTAGTCATCTCGCTCCGCGAGATGAACTGTCTCGCGCAGCGAGACGGCTGAATCGAGAGCGATTGTACTGCGTCCGTCAGCGACGTCGAGTCGTGTTTGGCGGGCCGGCTGCACGCCCAGCCTATCTATTGCAGCGCCCCGGCTGCATCGGAGATGTGGCACCGCGGCAGGGCCTTTCGCAGTTCCTGCACGGCCGCCTTCGTCACTCCGGTATCCTCAAGAGTTAGCTCCTTCAGTTGCGTCAGCCCCTTGAGATGCACGAGACCGGCGTCGCTAATCTTCGTGCCGGTCAGGTCAAGCTCCTCGAGGCTGAGAAGGTTCTTGAGGTGCTCCAGCCCGGCGTCGCCGACCCGCACTTCCTCGAGTGCGAGCCTGCGGAGGTTTGGGAGCCCCGCGAGGTGTGCCAAGCCGGCGTCGGTGATCTTGGATTGGGCCAGCCGCAGCTCCCGCAGGTCGGTCAATCGGCTCAAGCACGCCATCGAGGCGTCGTTCATGGCGCTCGGCAGCCGCAGCGTATCGACGTGCCTCAAGTGCCGGAGATTGAGGAGGCTGTCGGCGGTGGTCTTTCCAGAGAAGCAACCGATTCGGCAAGTCTCGAAGAATTCCTCGCCGACGCGCGCCCGCAGCGGCGCGGGCACGTCAGCTTTCCGCTCGCTGATGTAGGCGAACCTGCGCAGGGCGGCGATGGCTCGGCGCTCACTGAAATAGACCTCGACCATCGGCCGGGCCGTGCGAAGCTCCGCCACGGCCTCGTCCGACACCGCCGTGCTGTCGAGCACGAGATGGCGCAGCGACGCAGCGCCGTGCAATCGGCCCAGGTGCTGATCGCTAAACGCTTCGCCGCCAACCACGAGCGTTTCGACCTCCGGCAGACTGGCGAGGGCGTCGATGTATTGCTCCGGCACGTTGCAATCGGCCAGGTTCACGAGCGCCAGGTTCTGCAAGTCCCGGCCGAAGAGCCGACGGTGCCAGCTCGAGGCCTCGGCCGTTTGGTAGCTGCCGCCGAGTTTCTCGACGAGCGCCATCGTCCGCCGCTGTTCGCGGTACGGCAGCGCGTCGGAGAGGGTGCGCCAGACGAAGGCCCCCACCGCGCACAGGGCGGTCACGACGAGCAGGGTCCGCAGCCGAAACTGGAGCCAGCGCCGCCGAGATCGCCGTCGCGCTGGGCCGTCAACATTCACGGACCCGGGCTGGCTGGAAGCGTCCATGACACGGATTGTCGCGGCGGCATTGGGCCAAAGTCAATCGTGGTCTACACACTAACCCGACGCGCAAGCGAGGGAGGAGCGCCGACCATCCTCCGCTCCTCCCTCGCTGGCGCGTCGGGCTAGTGTGCCGCGTGGTTCGTCCGGCTCGGCAAGCCGGACCTACCGGGCCGACTCCAGTGCGAACCAGGCTTGATTGAGGTAGCTGCACGCGCAGCCGCTCGAGGCGTCGGGCACCAGCAGGATGCCGCCGGCCGGG
>JBGQHD010000947.1:0-2502 GCA_041497795.1 Planctomycetia bacterium | reverse complement strand
TTCACGCGCGGCGTGGCCAGATCGATCTTCGAGCCCTCGGCGATCCATTGGCGGATGATCTCGTAGTAGCGATCGCCCGGCTCAAACAGCACGCCGCCCACGTGCGGCGCCACGCCGGCCGGCTTGAGCAGCATCAGGCTCTGGTCCGGCGCGGCCCGGTTGAAGCGGCGGCCGGCCAGGTCGTCGATCAAGGCCCGGTGGTCGAAGAGCGGATCGTAGCCGCGGAGCGAAAGCTTGAAGCCGTTCTTGCCGGTGGCGGCCCCGTGGCAGGTGCCGGCGTTGCAGCCGAGCTTCGAGATCACTGGCATGGCGTCTTCCACGAAGCTGATCTCGCGCTTCTGGGTGTAGCCGGAGACCTTTACCCCCACCGTGGCCGATTGCCCGGCCAGAGTGATCGTGATGCTGCCCGCGCCGTCGGCGACGGGCGAGACGATGCCCCGCGGCGAGACGGCGGCCACCTTGTCGGGCGATTGAATCGCGACCATCCGCGTGACGTCGATCGCCTCGCCGCTGGCCAGCTTGCCGGTCACCAGCAATTGGGCGTAGTCGAAGCGGTGCTTCAGCTCGATCGCCGTCGGGCGGACCTCGAGGCCGACGAGTTGGGCGCCCTTGGGCAGAGTTTCTTTGGCGGGCGCGTCGGCGGCCGCCGCGTAGCTAGGAACAATCAGCGCGATGGCAATGAGACAGAAGCGATTCATGTCAGTCATCCGTACTTGTAGGGTGGGCTGTGCCCACCAGGTATGCCACGAAACGTCGTACTTACCCAAGACCCGTGATCGCGCGATGGCCGGCACGGCCCTTGTTGTTCACATCCGCGCGGTTTTGGTGGGCACAGCCCACCCTACTGCTACTGGTCCCGCCCGGCAGGCGGGACCTACTGCCGGGCCGTCAGCGGCGCGGCGGGGAAGCTCTTGATCAACTTTCCGGTGGCGGTCTCGAACAGCCGCACCGTGCCGTCGAAGCCGCCGGTGGCCACTTGCTTGCCGTCGGGCGAGAAGGTGACGCAGTAGACGGCCGTCTTCTGGTCGGCGAACGTGGAGACCCGCTGGCCGTCGTCGGCCTGGAAGACGCGCACCTCGCCCAAGCGGGCCCCCGTCTGATCGTCGTAGCTGCTGCCGGCCACCAGCAGCTTGCCGTCGCGGCTGAAGGCCACGCCGAACACCCGGCCGGGCAGCTTCTCGAACGTCCGCAGGCGGTTGAAGTCGTCGCCGATCATGCGGACCTTGTCGCGGTGCACGCGAAAGAGGGCCGGCGCGCCGTCGGAGCCGCCCACCGCGATCTGGTCGATCATGTCCGGTTTGGTCTTCGGCCGCACGTCGACCGCCATCAGCCCGCCCTTGAGCGCGCCGGGCGTGATGCTGGTGATATTGTCCTCGAACCGCTGCGTGGCCACCTCGGTCAGCTTGGCCGTCATGTCGCGGCCGACCGAGATGAGATGCGCGCCGTCGAGCGTGAACGTGGTGTCCAGCACCCAATCGCTGTGGGCGCCTTGCTGCAGGACCTGCTTGCCGGTCTCCGGGTCGATCGCCCGTACATTGTTATCGGGACAACCAAAGGCAATCATCTTGCCGTTGGGCGACCAGCTTACGCCGTACAGCGTATCGAAGCCGACGTTGACGGAGAGCTTGAGCTTCTTGGCGGCCACGTCCCAAATCTGCACCTCGCCGAACCGGCACGGCGAGCCGCCGCTGACGGCCAGCAGCTTGCCGTCGGGCGAGAACCGGGCCGATTCGATCCGCTCCGAAAGGCCGACCAACCGAGCGGCGATGCCCGAGCCGTCCGCCTTATGGAGCAGCACTTCGTGATAGCCGGAGACGGCCAGCAACTTGCCATCCGGCGAGAAATCGACCGACGTCACCACCGGCGGCAGCACGTAGGTCGGCGGGTGGTCCATGTCGATTGTCACCCGCTCGGCCGGCGGCGTGTCGTCCACGGCCCCTTCGACGATCCACTGCCGGATCTTCGCCACGTCGGCGTCTTCCAGCGGCGGGCGGTCCTTAGGCATGGCGGGACGCTGCCCCTTTTGGCCGACCACTTGCAGGAGGAAGGGGCTCTGGTCCGGCTTGCCCGGCACGAAGCCCGGATCGTTGCTCTCGCCCCCCTGCTTCAGCTCGGCGTAGCTGGTCAGCACGAGCGTGCCCATCGGCTTGGCCGGCTGGTGACAGCCCTGACAATGCACGCGAAGGATGGGGCGGATATCGCGGTGGAAGCTGAGCTTCTTGGCGGGAGTATCGCTGGACTTCTTGGCCTCTTGGGCCATGGTGCTGCTGATCGTCGTGCTGCCGATCATGCCGCCGACGCCCCAGGCCAGCATGGCCGCCGCCGAGCAGGCGCAGAGTGCCTTCGTCAACAATGACTTCTTGACAAGTGACTTCTTGACAAGTGACTTCTTGACAAGTGACTTCTTGACAAATGACTTCGTGAACGGCGACTTCATAGCGTGCGTCCTTATTCGACGAAGCGGCCACCGCCGGCGTTGCCGCGGCGGCGAAGTAAGCATCG
>JBGQHD010000946.1:0-2508 GCA_041497795.1 Planctomycetia bacterium | reverse complement strand
CCCCGTGGCTGGCTGGCCCATCGCTGGACCCGTTGGCTGGCGGAGTGCCAGTGGCTCGTCGCCTTTTTGTTCTTGCCCTGGATTTGCGTCACGGAATACTTGTTCTTCGACGAGTTCCAGTCTCGGCTCAACTACATTGCCTTCGAGTATCTGGCCTACCCGACCGAAGTCTGCTGCAACGTTTGGCAGTCCTACCCGGTGTGGCAATTGCTCCTGCTCGTCGGCGTCGTTGGAGGGTCGCTGCACCTCGTCGTCCGCGAGCGATTCCTGCGCAGGCTACAAGCGGCCGTTTCGTGGCAGCGGCGGTGCGGCCTCGTGGCGGCGACCCTGGCCGCGCTGGTTGCGCTTGGCCTGACCACCGGCATGCAGAGCATCTGCCTCACCGAGAACCGCATCGCCAATGAATGCGCCGGCAACGGGCTGTACAGTTTCGCCTACTACGCCTGGACCTGCCGCTTCGATTTCGATTCGCTGTACGTCACGATCGACGACGAGGAGGCCCGCCAGCGGCTGCGCCGGCGGGTGGTCCAGCCGGGCGATCTCCCCTGCGAGGGCTCGGCCCATCCTCTGGACCGCGTCGTCACGTCCTCGCGCCCGCGGCGCGATTGGAACGTCGTCGTGGTCCTGGAGGAGAGCTTCGGGTCCAACTTCGTGGGGGTCCTCGGGCACAAGAAACTGAAGCTGACGCCGTGCTTCGACGCCCTGACGGCCGAGGGAGTGCTGTTCGACAACTTCTACGCCACGGGCAATCGCACGGCGCGGGCGCTGGAGGCGGTCCTCACCACGCTGCCGCCGATACCCACCGAGTCGATCCTCAAGCGCGATCACTCGCGCAACGTGTACACGTTGGCCACGGCGCTTTCCGAGCGCGGCTACGAGCGGCTGTTCATGACCGGCGGCCGAGGGACTTTTGACGGCGTGCGTTCCTTCATGACCGCCAACGGCTTCAACCGTTTCCGCGAACTGTCCGATTACAAGGACCCGGTCTTCACCAACGCCTGGGGAGTGAGCGACGAAGACTTGTTCCACCGCGCGTTGGGGGAATTCGACGAGCTGCACGAGACAGGCCAGCCCTTCTTTGCCGTGCTGCTGACCGTCTCGAATCACCTGCCGTTCACGTATCCCTCGGGCCGCATCGCCGAGCAGGCCCCGCTTCGCGAGCATGCGGTCAAATACGCCGATTGGGCGTTGGGCGACTTCTTCTCGCAAGCTCGGCAGCACGCGTTCTGGCCCAACACGTTGTTCGTCGTCTTGGGGGACCATGGCGCGCGGGTGTATGGGAGTCAGATGTTCCCCATGAAGTCGTACCGCGTGCCGTTGCTGATGATCCTGCCGGACGGCGAAAGGCGCGGCACGCGGTGCCATACGTTGGCCTGCTCGCTCGACGTGGCCCCCACCATCCTGGGATGCCTGGGCGGCTCCTATCGCTCGGTGTTCTTCGGCCGCGATGCGCTGGAATTGGACCCTGCCAAGGGGTATGCCCTGATGCAGCACAATCACGACCTGGCCTTGCTGGACGCACGCAACCACATGGTGGTGCTGGGGGCTCGCAAGCCGGGTTTGGTGTATGACATGGACCCGGTGTCGTCCGAGCTCAAAGGGCAGTCGCTGCCTTCGTCGGATGAGATTGCCGATCTCGTGGCATTCTTTCAATCGGCGAGCCGGCTGTACTACGCCGAAGGCTTGCACCCCGACGTTCCCGCGGGGCAGTAGCCAGATTGACGGACTCCACTCAGCGGCCGAACGCATGACTTCCTGCTCGGCTACCTCAATCCCCCCACCAAGCTGCTCCGCGGGCGCCGGCTTCACCGCGTGGCGGCCGCGAGGGTTGTGCCTGCCGTGTGCCGCGTGGCTAACGGGCATGGCGATCCTGTTTCACGCCACGGTCCTGAGTGGATTCTGCCGCACGCAATCGGGACTCGGCGATGGCCGGCTGGTGAATCACGTGCTGGAGCACGGCTACCGGTGGGTCATGCGGCACGAAGGCCACCAGAACTATTGGAATGCTCCGCTCTTCCATCCGGCGACGAACGTCACGGCGTACACCGACGTGTTGCTCGGCGCGGGGCCTCTCTATTGGGTCTGGCGGTGGACCGGTTGCGACCCGGATACGGCCTTCCAGTTGTGGATGATCACGGTGCGAACGCTGAACTTTGTCGCGGCCTATTGGTTGCTGCGGCGCTGTTTTGGCGTCAGCGGCTGGGCGGCGACATGCGGCGCTTACCTGATGACGTTCACCGTCGGCTTGCGCGTCGCTTGCGAGCATCCACAGCTCGCCCCGATGTTTTACACTTGGCTCGCAGTGGGGTCGCTGCACCGGATCTTCGCGGGTCCGTTGCGCCCCGCAGAGCGCCCGCGGCGCGTGGTGTTTTGGATCGCAACCTTCTTCGCTTGTTTGGCGCTCCAGGCGTACACCGCCTACTATCCGTTCTATTTTTTTGGGCTCGTGCTCGTCGGCCTGTTGCTCAGCGGGGTGACACAGGCGCCCTTGCGCGGCGCGTTCCTGGG
>JBGQHD010000945.1:0-2511 GCA_041497795.1 Planctomycetia bacterium | reverse complement strand
CGCCGGCGGCCGAGCCAGCTCGCAAGGAACCGGCCACGAAATCCGTGCTGCCAGACCTACTCAAGCTGCCCCCGGCCGATCGCGATTTGGCCGTGCGGCAGAAGATCTGCCCGGTCACGGAAGAGCCATTGGGGTCGATGGGTGTGCCGGTCAAGCTCGTCGTCGAGGGAAAGACCGTTTTCCTGTGCTGCAAGGGGTGCGAGAGGGAGCTACGGGCTAACGCGAAGAAGTATCTGGCTCGACTGACCAAAGAATAAGCAATTGCTCCGCGGTGCGGCGCCAAGCGATACCGCGCGAAGCGGTGCGGCACACTCGTGGGTGGGCTTTCAGCCTGCTATTCTAGATTGGTGGGCTACCACACGTCGCGCCCAGTTCGGGCTTGCTCGCTTTGTCACCGCGGCCGTGCATCTAAAGAGCGCCGCCAGCCGCCAGAAGTCGCATGGCCAATCAGGATCCCTCGCCGCAAGAACGCATCGCGCAGATTCTGGCGGACTATTTGCGAGCGGTCGAGCTAGGCGTGCCTGTGGACCGGGCGGAGCTGATTGCTCGCCACCCCGATCTGGCCGATCATCTGCGCGCGTTCTTCGCCGCGCAGGATCAGCCTGCAGGGTCCGCTCCGCGGACCGATGAATTGGTCTCCGCCACAGCCGTCCACACAGCGAACCCCGTGGAGCCCGAGGCTCCGACGCTCCCTCCGGCCGCCGCGCCAGGTGAAACAGCGACCGAGGCGGAAACTCTGTTGCCCAAGAAAGAAGCCGACGCGCTGCCTTCGGGCGATCACCGGACGCCGGCGACCACTCCCTTTATCGACCGCATCATCGCCTGGTCCATCCGCCATCGTGCGTTGACCATCGTCGGCGGCCTGCTGCTGGCTCTGTGGGGCGTCTATGCCGTTTATCAAACGCCCGTGGACGCCATTCCCGACCTGTCCGAAAACCAGGTGATCGTGTTCACCGACTGGCAGGGTCACAGCCCACGGGAGATCGAAGACCAGATCACCTATCCGCTGTCGCTGAGCCTGCAAGGGCTCGCCGGGGTGCGCGTGGTGCGGGGTTCGAGCGACTTCAACTTCTCCACCATTAGCTTGATTTACGAAGACGGGGTGGACCTGCGCACGGCCCGGCAAGAATTGGCCGAGCGGCTGGCACGCGCCGCCTCGGTGGTGCCCCCGGGCGTGACGCCGGCGCTGGCGCCCGACGCGCCCGCCACCGGCCAGATCTTCTGGTACACGGTCGAAGGCGAAGGCTACGACCTCGGTCGGCTGCGCGACGTTCAAGACTGGTACGTCAAGAGCCAGCTCAGCTCCGTGCCGGGCGTGGCCGAGGTCGCCAGCGTCGGCGGCTTTCCGAAAGAGTACCAGATCGAGGTCGATCCGGATCGGCTGCGCCTCTGCGGCGTTTCGCTTTCGGCCGTCGTGCGGGCGGTGGGGCAGGCCAACGCCACGGTCGGCGGCCAGGTCATCCACAAGGCCAACACCGAGTACATCGTTCGCGGCGTCGGCTGGCTCGGTTCCAAGGACGGGATCTTCGATTCGCAGCAGCTCGTTCGCGATCTGGAAAACGTCGTCTTGCCGGCGTTCGGCGGAGGGCTGTTGAAACTGGGCGACGTGGCCCACGTCGGCCTCGGTCCGGGCTTCCGCCGGGGCGTGTTCGAGAAGGACGGCAACGAAGTGGTCGGCGGCGTGATTCTGATGCGCTACGGCCAGAACCCCCTCGAAGTGACTCGTCGCATCAAGGACAAAATTCAGGAGTTGCAGGTGGGCCTGCCGGCCGGCGTGCGGATCGTCACCGTCTACGACCGCACGCCACTGATCCAGGGGGCCATCGGCACCGTCACGGGCACGCTGATCGAGGCGATCATCACGGCCACCATCGCCGTGGTCCTGGTCCTGCTGCACTTCCGCACGTCGTTCATCATCGCCCTGACGCTGCCGCTGGCGGTGCTGGCCTCGTTTGCCATGATGTGGACGCTGCGGCAACTGGGCATCGCCGACATCCAGACGAACATCATGTCGCTGGCCGGGCTGGCGATCTCCATCGGCGTGCTGGTCGATTCGTCGATCGTGATGGCCGAAAACGTCATGCACGCGCTGAAAAAGCACTTTGGCAATCAACCGGTGCGCGGCGACGTCCGCGCGGTGGTGCTGCCCGCCTGCCGCACGGTCGGGCGGCCGATCTTCTTCTCGGTCGCCATCATGTTGCTGTCGTTTCTGCCGGTCTTCGCCCTGGGCGGGATGGAGGGCAAGATGTTCCGCCCGCTGGCGTTCACGAAGTCGTTCGCGCTGGCGGCCGTGGCGGCGCTCAGCATCACCTTGGTGCCTGCCCTGTGCACCATCTTTATCAAGGGGCGCCTGCGCAGTGAAACGGATAGCTGGCTGGTCCGCGGCGTGATCCAGGTCTATCGGCCGGTGTTGAGCTATTTCCTCGATCGGCCGGCGGGATTGATCTGGTTCTTGGCCGCGACGCTGCTGGTCGGTCTGGCGGGGCTGGGCTGGCACGCGGTGTTTCTCGG
>JBGQHD010000944.1:0-2518 GCA_041497795.1 Planctomycetia bacterium | reverse complement strand
GAAGGGCGTGGAGCGGCGTCCGCGACTATTTGCGCTGCTTCCAGTAGTCCGGGTGCCTTCGGCCGTGGGCCACCGCGACCACGAGTATGCCCCCGGGTTCCGCGCGGTAAACGATGCTGTAAGGATACCGCTTGACGAGATGAAAGTGGTGCCGATCGTCGCAAAGCGGCCAGCGCTGCGGGGTGTCGGCGATTTGACGGAGTGCCCGCTCTACCGCCCGTTCGAATCCTGCAGCGGACCGAGCGCTGCGATTGGCATACCAAGCGAGGGCCTCACCATAGTCGGCATCGGCAGCGGGCAGAAAGCGGATCTCAGCCATTTGGCGAAAGCCGCTTACGGGCGCGGGCTTTGACGTCTTCCCAGGGCATCGACTTCACGAGCCCCTGGTCGTAGTCGCGCGACCGCTTGGCGATTTCCGCCAGCCAGTAGTCATCGAAGGGCAGGCCCTCTCCCGCCTCGAGCGTGCCGATCAGCGCGTCCACCAGCTCGGCCCGCTGGGCTTCTGGCAGAGTGAGAGCAGACTGCAGGACTTGATCGAAGGGAGCATCCATTTGCGAATTCTCGCCGTGAAAAGAGGTTTCACATTCGCTCTTATTGTACTCGATGCGCCGTCACGGGTCAGGAGACGGCTGTCAGGCAGGAGCCTGACCTATGCAACTCCGACTCGCGGAGCGAGTCGGCCACATTAAGGCACATTAGCCCGGCGTGTCCAAATACGGGTCCTGCCCCATCTGCGTCAGCATCTTCTTTCGCTGCTTGACGAAGTACATCAGCTTCCGCCGGTCGCGGAAGTGGCGGCGCTCGACGCGGCGCTGGGCTTGGCGGAAGAGCCGCTCGTAGCTCGGCAGCGGGCCGGCGGTGTTCGCGCCGGTGGCTTTGTAGCGGGCGGCGGCGCGAGGGCCGAAGCCGGCGGACAGGATGTCGTCGTCCAGGGCCAGGTAGTGGCGGTACGTGCCGGGGTCGCCTTGGCGGCCGCAGCGGCCGATGAGCTGGCGGTCGATTCTCGCGGCGTCGTGCATCTCCGTGCAGATCACGTGCAGGCCGCCCAGCTCGGCCACGCCGTCGCCGAGCTTGATGTCGGTGCCGCGGCCGGCCATGTTCGTGGCCACGGTCACGCGGCCCTCCTCGCCGGCCTGCTTCACGACCTCCGCCTCGGCGGCCAGTTGCTTGGCATTGAGCACCTGGTGGGGGACCTCGGCTGCCTGCAAGAGCCGCGAGAGCTGCTCCGACTTGTCGATCGACCGCGTGCCGATCAGCACGGGGCGGCCCTGCTCATGCACGCGCCGCACTTCCTCGACGATGTATTGCCACTTCTCGTCGGCCGTGCCGAAGACGAGCGTCGGCCAGGCCTCGCGGGCACTGGGCCGGTTGGTGGGGATCGGCACCACGCGCAGCTTGTAGACCTTCCGCAGCTCGCGGGCCGAGCTGACGGCCGTGCCGGTCATGCCGGCGATGTGCTCGTAGCGGGCGAACAGCTCTTGCACGGTGATCTGGGCGGCGTGGCCGGCATCGACGGTGACCTTGAGACCTTCCTTGGCTTCGACGGCCTGGTGGATGCCGGAGCGCCACTTGCGCCCCTCGCCGAGCCGGCCGGTGAACTCATCGACGATCACCACCTCGCCGCCGCGGACGACGTACTCGCGGTCGCGGTGGAAGTCGCGATGCACCTTGATCGCCCGCTCGACGTATTCGTAGATCGACACCATGCCGACCGGGTTCATCGCCGGCGGCTTGGCGATCGCCCGGGCAAGCTGCCGGCCGGTGGCGGTCAGCTCGACCGTCTTCTCCTTGTGCTTGTAGACGTAGTGCGACTCCTCGGCGAATTCCCCGGCCGCTTGGGCCGCCCACACGAAGCAGGCCGCAGCGATCTTGGCCTGCTCGCCAGGCATGGCCCCGATGATCAGCGGCGTGCGGGCCTCGTCGATCAGCAGGCTGTCGGCCTCATCGACCACGATGAAGTGCTGCTCGCGCTGCACTGGCCGGGACACCGCGTCGCGCTGGCCGCCGAGCATCTGGCCGATGAGATCGACTTGCCCCTCGCGCTGCTCGAAGATCTGCTCTCAGCTTTTGCGCAAGATGTCACCGTTCGCAGATACGAGAGCTTCGATCAGTTGCTGGACTATTGCCGGCGCTCTGCCAATCCAATCGGCAGACTGATACTGTTGCTGTTCGGCTATCGAGACGAGCAGTTTCATCGTTGGTCCGACGATATTTGCACCGCGCTTCAGCTTGCGAATCACTGGCAAGATGTCGCAATCGATCTCGACAAGGACCGCATCTACCTTCCCGAAGGAGACCTCTCGCGGTTCGAGCTCACTGTAGATGATCTGATTCAGCGGCGCGCCAGTGAGAGTTTCAAGCGGCTGATGAAGTTTCAGATCGAGCGGACGCGCGAAATGTTTGAAAGCGGAAAGCCGCTGTGCACCGCTGTGAGTGGGAGACTGGGCCTCGAGCTAAGGGTTGTTTGGCTCGGCGGGATGCGCATACTCGAACGCATCGAACAAAACGACTACGACGT
>JBGQHD010000943.1:0-2531 GCA_041497795.1 Planctomycetia bacterium | reverse complement strand
TCGACGTTCGAGAACGACCGCTATCGCTGGCGCGAGACGTATTTCCTGCTGTTCGATTCCGGCAAGCGGCCGGCCATGGAGCAGGTGCAGAAGCTGCTCAAGAAGGTCAACCGCCAATTCGAGTTCGACAACCCGCGCGTGGACGACGACGGCGGCTTCGAGTCGCTGACCGTGCTGGCTCCGGCGGCCTATGCCGCGCTGGATATCAGCTACGTGGACGGCGAAGAGGTGCAGGAGCAGACCGTGGAGCTGTCGCGTGAGTTCCGCGACTCGGCGACCTCGCCCGAGGAGCGGGGCAAGCTCGACCGGCTGGCGGCCTGCGACGCCCGCTTCGACATCCTGCACTTCGAAGAGGTCTCGGACGACGGGGACGAGGAGGAGACGTTCGACCCCAGCGCGCTCTTGATGGTCGTCGAGGCCCTGGCCAAGCTCACCGGCGGCGTGGCGGTCGATCCGCAGTCGGGAACGATCATGTAGTCAGGGGGCTAACACGTTGCAGCAACCGCTGCAAGAGCAGTCTGCGCACTTCTCGCTAGTCTTTCTTGGCTTGCATGGCCAAGTGAAATCAGCTAACAGGTCGCAGCGTCTCGCCGGACCGCGATGATCCGCGAGTCCGCGAGCGGGGTTGAGTTTCCGTCGCCGCCTCAGAAGTCCGAGCCATGCAGGATGCGCCGCTGACCGAGGGCTTGTTCCGCGCCGCTCCGGCCTCCGCGGCGCGACCACCCTATCGGATCGGCATCCTGCCGGGGGAAGGAATCGGGTCGGAGATCTTCGACGTCTGCCTGAAGGTCCTCGACGAGATTGCGAGCCTTTATGGCCACGATTTCGAGATCCGGCGGGGCGGCCTCATCGGCTGGCAGGCCGTCAAGCACCACGGCCGCGCCCTGCCTGACGAGACGGTGGACTTTTGCCGAAGCGTCTTCGCAGCGGGCGGCGCGATCCTGGCTGGCCCAGGCGGCGGACGGTTCGTCTACGAACTCCGCAGCGCCTTGGATCTATTCGTCAAGCTCAATCCGTTGACGTGCTTTCCAGAACTTGAACAGGCGACCCGCGTGAAGATCAGCCCCCGCGATCGGCCGGATGTTGTCGTCGTCCGAGACAATCGCGGCGGCTTGTATCAAGGCCGATCCCGCCAGCGAAACGGACGTCGCGGCAAGGCCGTGGTCCACCGCTTTACCCACACGGAATCGGAAGTGTCGCAACTGCTCAGCGTGGCGGCGCAACTGGCCGCCCGGCGCCGCGGCAAGCTGACGGTCGTCCTCAAAGACGGCGCATTGCCGGAACTCTCGGAACTGTGGGGCGATTGCGCCCTCGCTGCCGCGCGGACCTGGGCCGTCGAGTTGCAGCGAATGGAGGTCGACTTCGCGGCTTACCAACTGATCGCGCAGCCCGGCAGCTTCGACGTCGTGGCCGCGCCGAATTGCTTCGGCGACATCCTGGCGGACATTGGTGGGCTGCTGATGGGATCGCGCGGCGTCACCTACGGGGCCAACTTCACACCCCAGGGATTTGGCGTTTATCAAACCAATCATGGGGCCGCGTACGACTTGGCCGGCAAGGATATCGCCAATCCGGCCGCACAGCTCTTGGCTTTGGCGATGCTGCTGCGGGAATCGTTCGGTCTTGGCGAAGAAGCCGCGCTGATCGGCGCCGCGGTGCGACGCACCTGGCGGGACGGTTGGCGGACCGCGGACGTGATGGCGCCGGGGTGCCACCTTGTCGGCACCGCAGAAATGGGTACGCGGGTACTCCGCAACGTCGCTGCACTGGCCAGTGAGAGAAGCCATGAGCAGAGCCTTATCGCCGCCTGATCTTCAGGAGTTCTGCCGCATCCGCGGGGCCTCGCGCGAGGAGATCGAACAACTGCCCGCCGCGGCGATTCTTGGAGACGCCCAGCCGGGGATGACGCGGCGGCGCTACGTTCACGCGTCGCCAGGCTGCCGCGATCGCGTGCTTTGGGCCTGCGCTTCCGCATCGCAGGAACAGATAGACGAAGCAGCGAAGGCGGCGCGAGGCGCCTTGGAATGGGCCCTTGCGGCCAGCCACGCCGCCATCGAGGTGCTCGAGACGGCGGCCACGCTGATTGACGAGCGCGGGCCGGCGTTGGCCGCGCAGATCACGACCGACGTTGGCAAGCCGATCCGTTACGCCCATCGCGAAGTGCAGCGGGCCGCGGCTCTGTTCCGCGCCGTCGCTCGCCGTGCGACCCGTCAGGATCTTCAAGAACGGGAAAGCGAAGCCCTCGTCCGCCGTTGTCCCCAGGGCGTCGTGGCGATTGTAACTCCGTGGAACAACCCTCTGGCGATCCCGGCCGGGCAATTGGCGGCGGCCGTGGTCTATGGCAATTCGGTCGTCTGGAAGCCCGCGCTGGCGGGACTGCGCGTGGCCCTCGACCTGTGGCGGCTGCTGCTGGATGCCGGGCTTCCGCGCGAGGCGATCCAGGTCGTCAGCGGGGGCGACGGGACGGGCCTGGCGCTGGTGGAGCATGCGGCGATCGACGCCGTGTCGTTCACGGGCTCAACGGCCAATGG
>JBGQHD010000942.1:0-2544 GCA_041497795.1 Planctomycetia bacterium | reverse complement strand
TCAGTCCTGGCTGAGGCCGAACGTCCAACATCGAACGCCCAACGTCCAACATCGAACGGTAGTTGCATTGGACGTTCACTGCGCCTCCACATCGAACCGTTCGATGTTGGACGTTCGATGTTGGACGTTCGATGTTCACCTTGTCCGCAACCCGACTTCCGCCCTGACTCCGACTCCAGATCATGCCCGACGCCCCCTCGATCATCGACGTCACCGAAGCCACGTTTCAGCATCACGTGATCGAGCGCTCGCACGAGGTGCCGGTGGTCGTGGACTTCTGGGCGCCCTGGTGCGGGCCGTGCCGGGCGCTGGGGCCGCTCTTGGAGCAGGCCGCGCGCGAGGCCGCCGGCAAGTTCATCCTGGCCAAGGTCGATATCGACCAGTCGCCCGGCCTGGCCGGGGCGTTCGGCATCAGCTCGATTCCCACGGTCGTGGCCCTGCGCGGCGGCCAGGTGATCGACAGCTTCCAGGGCGTGCTGCCCGAGCGTGACCTGCAGGCGTGGCTCCAGCGCATTCAGCCCTCGGAGGCCGAACTGCTGGAAAGCGAAGCCAAGGGCCTTGAGACCAACGATCCCAGTGCGGCCGAGGCCAAGTATCGCGCGGCCCTGAAGCTGGCGCCGACGGACGCCGCGGCGCAGATCGGGCTGGCCCGCGCGCTATTGGCCCAGGACCGCCTGGAGGACAGTCAGAAAGTCCTGGACGAGCTTGCCAGCCGAGGATTCATGGAGGCTGAGGCCGAATCGCTGGCCGCCGACTTGGCGCTGCGGCGGTTCGCGGTCGAATTCCCCGACGTCGAAGCCGTCCGTCGTGTGGCCGCCGCGGCGCCGGACGACGCGCAGCGGCAACTCGACTTGGCCAAGGCGCTGGCCGGTGCCGGTCAATATGAGGAAGCGCTGAAGGCCGCGCTCGATCTGGTGCGGCGCGACCGCCAGGGAGCCGGTGAAGCGGCCCGGCAGATCATGGTGCACGTCTTCCACCGCCTCGGTGAAGAACACGACCTGACGAGCGAGTATCGGCGAAAGCTGTCGGCGGCGCTGTACTAAAGTAGCCATCTCCTCCGCGTGCTGTGGCCTGACTCTCCGAGTCGGGCTGCCCGACTCGGAGAGTCAGGCCACGAAAAGATCACAGCTTCGCCGCGAGATAAACGTGGCCGACTCGCTCCGCGAGTCGCAGCGCAACTCGCGGAGCCATTTGCCTACCTTCGGGCCACCAGAAAAAGGGAGGGCACGATGATGTTCGAAAAACGCCACGAGCCGCTGGTCGGCGGCCTCCAGTTCCTATTCCGCCTGGCGTGGCATTTCTTGCTCTCCACGCTGGTGATCTTCGCCTCGTTGGCCATGGGGGTGCTGGGCTACCACTACATCGAGGGGCTCCCTTGGCTCGATGCCCTGCTCAACTCCTCCATGATTCTCGGCGGCATGGGGCCGGTGGACCAACTCCGCACCGACGGCGGCAAGCTGTTCGCCTCGTTCTACGCGCTCTACAGCGGGCTGGTGTTCGTGGTCGTGGGCGGGATCGTGCTGGCACCCGTCGTCCACCGGGTCTTGCACCATTTCCACCTGGATGGGCATCGCGACAAGGACGAGTCGGCAAAGCCAGCGAACGATAAGGATGAAGTGTGACACGGGCGCTAGCTCAACCGCTTAGCCGCGAGCCAGCGGCGAGCGACGCGTAGCCAGCCGCTCGCGCAGCGCCGCCAGCCACTCCGCCTGGGGCAGGTCGTACGGCCGGAACTTCTCCAGCCCGCCGACCTCTTCGCTATGGAACAGTGCCCGGTAGTGCCCCAGCTTGCTGGCGGCGGGCGTGTCGATCAGGTTGCTGGAGTCGTCGCCACTCATTTGGAAGACGACCCGCTGATCGAACTCGCGTAACGACTGCCGGTCGAACGACCGGCCCAGCGCCGTGGCCGTGTCGCACCAGATCAGCGTGTGGATGCCCAGCGCCGAACCGTCTTTTACGATGGTCAGGAGCTGCCACGACGGGCTGGGCGCGGCGTCCTCGCCCCCGCGGCCGAAGCCGAAATCGTTCTCGTCGCGCCGCAGGTCGCGGAAGCGGCCCAGATCGTGGATCACCACGAAGATCGCCGGGGCGTCCGGGTCGTTCGCCGCCGTGCGGCGCTGCAGCTCGGCGGCAATCTCGTTGAGCAAGGCCGGCGTCTCGCGCCACGATCCCACGGCGGTCGGGTGCGGCAGCGCCTCGGCCAGCCGGGCGTAATGGCCGGCGAACTCCGAATCGGGCCGGCTGCCGTCGAGGAAGCAGAACTTCGCCGCGCCGGGGCCGGCCGCAGCATCGGGCGAGTATTGCGCAGCCAGGCTCACCACGGCGGACGACAGGCTGCCGAGCGCACCGGCTTCCTGCTGACCGACGATCAAGAGGTTGCTGGCACCCTGCTGCCGGAACGTCGCCGCCGTCGGCTCCTTGATCGCCACCGGATCGCCCAGCCAGGCGGTGGCCGCGCGCGGCGGGACGGCTGGCCAGGTGGAAGCCGCCAGCAGCTCGGCCAGGCTTTCGTTCTTGGCCAGGTCGGCCGGCGCGTTGCCCTCG
>JBGQHD010000941.1:0-2546 GCA_041497795.1 Planctomycetia bacterium | reverse complement strand
TGTCCGTCGGATGGACACCTCGTCCCCCTCTATCAGAGGGGTGAGCTGTTCCATGCCACTATCCAACACCGCGGCAGCCGCTGAGTGCCGCGACTGTTCGTAGCACTTGTCTGCCAGGAAACGACGACGAAGGACGACGCGGTTAGATCTTCTCTTTCAATCCGTAGAACGCCACGGCGTTATCGTGGAAGAGTTTGCGTTGCTCGTTGACCTTGCGGCCGGCGACGATCGTGCGGAGGGCCGCCACCCACTCGACCAGGCTTGCCCGGAGCGTGCAGACCGGCCAATCGCCGGCAAACATCACCCGGTCGGGGCCGAACTCGTCCATCGCGTGGTTAATGATTGGGGCCAGGTGCTCCGGCTTCCACTCCTCCGCGGCCTTATCGACCAAGCCGGACACCTTGCAGACGATGTTCTTCTGCTTGGCCAGCGCGGCCAGATCGCGCTTCCAGGCCGTGTGGTCCTTTGCCTGCGGGCTCTCGTTGCCGCAGTGGTCGAGAATGAACCGCGTATCGGGGCACGTCTCGACCAGCTTGCGAGCGTCGGCCAGCTCGGTGGGCCGCATGCACAGGTCGAAGCTCAGGCCCAGCTCGCCCAGCAGCCGAACGCTGGCCACGAACTGCTTCTCGAGGCATAGCCCGGCCTTCGTCGAAGGGACATGCAGCACCTGCCGCACGCCCTTGATGTAAGGATTGTCTTTGAATCGCTTGATGTAGTCGGCGAAGCCCCCTTCGCCGGGCCGGCCGGAAATCACCGCCGCCACCATGCCACTGCGCTTGTCGCGGCACAGCCCGGTCACGTACTCGGCCTCGGCCACCTGCTGGGCCGGATCGACGTCCACTTCCATGTACACGGTCTTGACGACGTTTAGCCCGGCGGTCGCCTTGTGATAATCGTCGATCACGAAGCTGCGGTTGAGCTTGGGGGCGTCCTTCGTCCAAGGCAGGCGGAACTTGCTCAGGTCCCAGAGGTGCTGATGCGTATCGACAATCGGCAGATCGTCTATCGCCTTCTTCGCGGGTTCGGCGGCAATGCTCGGGACGGGCGCACTCAAGGACATCGCGCCTCCCGCCGCCAAGCCGGCCGCGGCGGCGTGCGAGAAGAACTGGCGACGCGTGGAAGAAAGGTCGTTCACGGTTGGTTGCACCTGGACCAGCTAATCAGTCGATGGGCGACAAATCAAAAGAAACCACAAAGGACACCAAGGATCACCTACTACCTTCGGTTTCTGTGTGCCCCGCGAAAGCTTTGACCACGGATCACACGGATGGCACGGATAAGTACGATCGCAAATCCGTGTCATCCGCGTTATCCGTGGTCTCTTCGGTTGCGGCTCCGCCGCGCTGGGCTCTTCGTGTCCTTGGGTTCTTGGTGGTTGCTCGTCGGCGTGGTCGCTCGTCAACGGCTACCGCTCGCGCCGCACGTCTTGCGGCTTGGTGCGCTTTTGGGTGGCGTACCAGGCGCGCCATTGATCGACGTTGTAGTCGTAGTTCTCTTTGGTGGTTTTGCGCAGGGCGTCCAAGACCGAACCGTTCTGATACGTGCGGCGGGTGGTCGTGGTCTTGGTTCCCGAGCCGAACGAGTTGCCGTTGCTGCCAAACGTGGCGCTCGTGCCGCCGCCGGTGGTCTGGATGTAAACGTGCGTGGAAATCAGCGCCTCGATCAGCGGGCCGATGGCCGTGGGGTCGTTCATGTACCCCAGGGCGTAGCCGGCGCGGTTGATGATCTCGTTACTGTTGTCGCCCAACCGCCCGATGAACCTGTTGACGGCCAGGAGCTCCTTGTGCTCCGCCAGAATGTAAATCGCCTCCAGGCGGACGTCTTCGTCGGGGTCGTTCAGCGCGGCATCCACCATCAGCTCCACGGCGGCGCCGCTGGGGATGTTGCCCAGCACTTGCACCAGCAGCTTGCGCACGGCGGGGTTCTTCTCCCGCTTGGGGTCCTTGTAATCGGCCAGCGCCTTCACGGCGTACGGCGTGCGGATCTTGAGCAGATCGTCGCGCGCCGCCGTCCGCTGGCGCGGGTCGCGCGCGTCGAGTAGCCCGACGAGCCGCTGCACGATGCGAAACTGCTCCTGTTGGGCCACCTTCTGGGTGTGCCGCTCGTTTCGCAGCTCCGCTTCCTGCGGCGTGACCCAGCCGACGCCGGCCAGCTTCACCTTGCCCACCACGTCCTGCATGTACTGGTCTTGGGTCATCCACTTGCCCTCGACCAGCCGGTAGTCAAGCGCCTTGCGGGCCTGTTCGTGGTCCGGGCTGAGCTGGATGACGCGCTCCAGGTGCGTCTTGCGCGCCTGCGGGAGCTGGTTCTGCTTGCACCACTCGGCCAGTGCCAGTTGCCCCTCGACCGTATCGGGATAGGTGGGGCGGAGCCGTTCGTACTCCAACTCGCGGGCCGGCTTGCGGGTGAACTCGGCCACGTCGTCCTTGCCCAGCGTGAGCTTGCCGCCGGACGAGGTCTCGATGACGAACCTGGCCCGCGGCCGTTCGTCGAGGTTCAGGAACTTGCCGCGAACCTCGCCGCCCGAGGCGAGCTTGAAGATGTAC
>JBGQHD010000940.1:0-2547 GCA_041497795.1 Planctomycetia bacterium | reverse complement strand
TGCGAGAACGACGAGATGTACTCCGCAGCGGCGATGCCGCGGGTGTAGTACAGATCGACGTACGCGCCCAGCCGCACCACCTGCGGAGGCACGCTGTTCGTTGGCCGGCCGTTATTGACCCAGGTCTGAATGGCGCCAGCGGCCGATTGCAGGACCAGTCGATAGCCAGGATCGCCCGGCTCGAGAACCTGAACCGGGTTGCTCGCATCGCGCAGCACGGGGGCCAGCGGGTCCCACACCTTCACGTCGAAGCTCAGCACGTTGTTGAGGATCACGTCTTCGGCGACGCGTTCGGGGTTGCGATTGCCGATGTAGGCGTTCATCGCCCCGGTTTCCGCGTCCACGTTGGCCCAGGGATACGGCGTCACCCAAAAGTCGTTCTGGTTAACGGCTGCGATGGCCGGAGACGGCATCGTGGGGGCGTTGCCAAACAGCGGGAACGGCCAGCCCGGGTCGGAACTCTCGCGCAGGGTGGGAAGCCCGAGCTGGCCCCACATCCGCACGTCGTGCGGGAAGCCCTGCAAGGCGTTGCCGGAGTGGCGTGGCCAGTGCCCGTAGCGATTCTCGCGCTTGGTCAGGTCGCCGAGCGAATTGGGCACCAGCCGCACGGCCCCCCAGTTGAGGTTCGGCTCGCCGCCGCCCCCCTCCTGGTGCACCGACACGTCGGCGAAGTAGTACATGCCGTTGTACCAGTTGTCGGGGACGGTCCGTTCGGGCGTGACGAGCAGCACGCGGCGATAGAGCGTCGTGCCCCGCAGAAACCAACACACCTCGGCCACCTGCGACTGGAAGGCCCCGCCGACCCCCCACCGCCCGATGAACGGCTCGCCGTAGCTGCGGGTGGTGAACATCACCGTGTCGCGGCCGCCGACCGTCGTGTCGTCGATGTTGCCATTCTCGGTGTTCAGCGCCTGGATGCCGTAGCCAGTGAGCAGGTAAGGACCCGGATCTTCAACGAACTCGACGTATCCCCGCCCGTCGCGCGGGTCGAGCAGCGGCACCAGCGGCGCCGTGATGTTCCTCAGGTCGGTTTGCAGCCGATGCTGCATGGCGCGCAGCCGGTCGCCGGTTTCCATCATCGCCTGGCCGCGCGAGATCGTCTCGCTGACCGAGGCGAAGAGCGTCACGATGCCGGCCATCAGCAGCAGCGTGATGGCGGTGGCCACGAGAACCTCGACCAGCGTGAACGCGGGTCGAGCAAACAGCGATCGACGAACGACGCCGCGAGCTGGGCGCGCTGCGTACAGATTACTAGACCGGGCCATCGCGGCGGGCGACTTCATGGCACCTCTCCCGAATGCTGACTCAACGTCGAGTTGTCTTGCCCGTGATGTGGCCCGCGATATCTTGCCTGTACGCGCTAGCGATGTGCGTCGGCGAGGCAACCGACTTTAGCCTTCCGGTGGCCCGCCGACTTCTTTATTCCACTGGCGGGCGGGCGCGTTGTCAAGCGAAAATACGGTTCGCTCACGTTCACAGCTCCGGTGCGTAGTGAAGAAGCCCGGCTTCTTGGAGAAGCCGGGCTTCTGACGCGGATCGCGTTTCGATGCTCAGTCCCCGCGCGACATCCCTGCTGACGGTCTGCTTGCTCGGTCTCGTGACCGCGGCCGGGGCGGCGCTGCGGCTGCACGACGTGGAACATAGCCTGTGGCTGGACGAGCTGCACACGGCCTGGTGCGTCTCGGGCGACTTCGCGGACATTGCCCCGCGGGCGCGGATCGGCAACTACTCGCCGGCGTACATGTACCTGGTGTGGGCTTCCACGCACGCCGCCGGGCTGGGCGAATGGGGCCTGCGGCTGCCATCGCTGCTGGCCGGCATCGCCTTGATCCCCCTCATGCACTTCGCCACGGCACGCTTCACCGGCAGCCGCGCGGCCGGGCTGACCGCGGCGGCCATCGTCGCCCTGGACGGCGGTTTCTTCGGCTGGTACTCGCAGGAGGCCCGGCCGTTCGCCCTGGTGCAGCTCTTGGCGGTCGTTCACGTCTGGGTCTTTTTCGAACTGGTGAACTTCGACCGCCGGCCCGCGGCTCGCTATTGGCTGCGAGGGCTGCTGGTCGGCGCGACCGTGGCGCTCTTCTATCTGCATTACACGGCGGCACTGCTGCTGTGCGGCGAGCTGGCGTGGTACGCCCTGCGCTGGTTCCTGCCGCGCAGGGCTGATCGGCGCCGCCCCATTCACTATGCACTGCGGGCCCTGGCCATCGACCTGACGGTAGCCGCGGCGGCGTGTCTGCCGGCGGCGAGCCATCTGGTGGAGATTTTCGAGCGGCGGGCGAACTGGGCTCAGTTCGTGTCTCGGCCGACCTGGCCGGAGCTCATCACGCTGTTCGAGAAGGCTCCTTGGGCGCTGGCGGTTTCGCTCGTGCCGTGGGCCGTGGCCCACTTGCTGCAAGTGGTCTTCCGCCGCGCTGGGCGGATCGTGAATCCGTTCGTCGATCTTCCGCAGCGGCCGGCCGCCGCCCTGTTGGCGTATTGCTGGTACCTGGCGCCCCTAAGCGTGGCAGCTCTGCTGACGTGCGCAGGCCTCGCGCACGTCTGTTATCC
>JBGQHD010000939.1:0-2553 GCA_041497795.1 Planctomycetia bacterium | reverse complement strand
TGGTTTTTACCCACCCCGAGGCCGTCACGGGGAAGCCGTGGCTCGCCACGTGTTCGACGAGCTTCTGCCCGTCATGGATTTGTTGTTCTACCAATGCGTCTTGACCCATGGGAGCACCCCATTTGTTGGATGCGTGATAGCGTCGTAAAGCGTTTGCGCCTCCAGTTGACTCTTCTGAGCATAGCGGCTCGATTCGTTCCAGTCCTTGGCCACGGCCCAATGATTCAGCAGCACGACGTTCGCGCTGTTGTCCATGTCGCGCTGGCTCTTCAGGCCGGCCGCAGTCACGAGCCTCCCGATCTCGTGCGTCCAGCACCTATCGGCAAAGCTCTTGTCGGGGAAGTCCTCGGCCTTGGTCAGCTTGGCGATGCACGCCTTCAGGGCACATTCCACGGCATAGCCAGCCAAGTAATAAGCGCCCGCCCATCGGCCGTTATCGAGGAGCAGCTTGGCGTCGGCAATCCGGTCGTCAGCAAGCTGTTGCAATTCGGCTCTGTTCAACGCCGTGCTCCCTTCGTCGCCGAACGTCCAGTCCAAATCCCAACGGATTCATGCTACCCGGGCGAGATCGGCGCGCAAAGTGCGCCCGAAGAAGTAGTGGTGGGCGTGGCCCAACGGTAGCTCTGCTGCAAATCCGCCGCCAGTTTTGCCAGCCGTACAGCAGCACGCAACTAACCGCACGCCCACGGCGATGGCAACCGCGGTCATCCGGCCGTCCGGTTTGCAACTTCTCCAGCGTCGCGATATAGAGAAGTCACATCCGATGGCCAAGTGGGAGATCACCATGAAGGGCGTGCCGTTTCTGGTCGATCAACGGGGCAATAAAACCATCGTGTTGATCGACCTGAAGAAGAACGCGGAACTGTGGGAGGATTTCTACGACCGCGACCTGGCGCATGACCGCGACGACGAACCGCGCGACACCTTGCAGTCGGTCAAGGATCGGCTACGGCAGAAGGGCAAGCGCAAGAAGGGATGACTGCTCGATGAATCGCGAGAGAAATCGCTGTGTCGCGGTCGCCGTCGCGGTGGCCTTGAACCTCGGGCTCGTGGGTGCGTCTTTGGAAGCCGTGGGGAACGACGGTCAGCAGGGCGCTCGTGAGAGTCACTCTCCGCGGCTGCGTAAGATCGTCCTCATCGCCGGCAAGAAGAGCCACGGACCCGGCGTGCACGAATACGAGAAGTCTGTCCGGCTGCTCAAGGTGCTGCTCGACACTTCGCCGAACCTGACGGACATCAAGGCCGAATACCACCTGAACGGCTGGCCGGCGGACGAGAAGACGCTGGACGACGCCGACACGATCATGACCATCTCCGACGGGCAGGACGGCGACAAGTTCTCGCCCGTGCCGTTCATGACGCCGGAGCGGATGGCCGTGATGGAGCGGCAGATGAAACGCGGCTGCGGGTTCATCACGTTTCACTTCTCGACCTTCACGCCCGATAAGTACGGGCCGCAAATCCTCGACTGGGGCGGCGGCTACTTCGATTGGCAGAACGACAAGGGGGACCGCGAGTGGTACTCGGCCATCCGCACGCTGGAGGCCGACGTCAAGCTCGGCACGCCGGAGCACCCGCTGCTGCGCGGCGTGAAGCCGTTTCGTATCCGCGAGGAGTTTTACTATCGCATCCGCTTCCGCGACGGCGACAGCCGCCTGCGGCCGATCTTGCTGGTGCCCGAGCTGGCCAAGTTCACGCCCGAGCAGATCGTGGCCTGGGCGGTCGAGCGAAAGGACGCCGCGGGCAAGCCGGCCGGTCGCGGCTTCGGCACCACCATGGGGCACTTCTTCGACAACTGGCAGAACGAGAACTTCCGCCGGCTGATCCTCAATGCCATTGTCTGGACCGCCGGGGCCGAGGTGCCCAAGGACGGTGTCGAGTCGCGGTATTACGCCGAGCCCGAGGTAGAGCTGGCGTTGAAGAGCGAGCCGATCCGGGCGACGATCGTCACCGGCCATCAGCACCCGGCCCACGATTGGCGCGGCGCCACCAAGGTGCTGGCCGACACGCTGCGGACCGACCCGCGGCTGCGCGTTTCGGTGGCGACCGATCCGGACGCGTTCTTCCGCGGCGAAGAGCTGCGGCAGCAGCAGCTCATCGTCTTCAACTATTGCAACTGGCAGCGGCCCGGCCTGAGCGAGGCGGCCAAAGCGGCCTTCGTGAAGTATCTGGAGGGGGGCGGCGGGCTGGTGCTGGTGCACTTCTCCAACGGGGCGTTTCATTTCTCGCTGCCGGAGGTCGGCAAATCCGACTGGCCGGAGTACCGCAAGATCTGCCGCCGCGTCTGGGACCACACGCCCGGCAAGAGCGGGCACGACGCCTTCGGCAAGTTCCGCGTCGAAATCACCAAGGCCGACCACCCGATCGCCAAGGGCCTGCCGGCGTTCGAGACCACCGACGAGCTGTACTTCCGCCAGCAAGGGACCGAGCCGATCGAAGTGCTGGCGACGGCCCGCAGCAAAGTCACAGGCCAGGACGAGCCGATGGCGTTTGTTTACAATTACGGCAAGGGGCGCGTGTTCCAAACCGTGCTAGGCCACTCGGCCGACTCGC
>JBGQHD010000938.1:0-2555 GCA_041497795.1 Planctomycetia bacterium | reverse complement strand
TCCGGCCCGAGTTGCAGGAACTCGTCGTCGTCCCGGATGCGATAGGCGTCGAAGTGATAGATCGGCCGGCGGCCGCGGTACTCGTTGATCAGCACGAAAGTCGGGCTGGTCACGTCGCGCGGGTTCACGCCGGATGCGGCGGCCACCGCTTGCACGAGCAGCGTCTTGCCCGCGCCCAGCGTGCCCGAGAGGGCGATCACCGAGCCATCCGGCAGGGCCTCGGCCAGCGCGGCGCCCAGCGCTGCCGTGTCGGCGAGGCTGTGGGATTGGAAGGCGAGGGCGGGCATTTCCGACCGAGACTTCAGGCGTAGGGTGGGCTGTGCCCACCAAAATCGTGCGGCTGGCGACGGGACGTATTGTGTCAGCGTAGCGAAGGAGGCGCAGCGCCGCGAGACGGACCGCGTGGGGTAGGTCGCGCCTGCGCGAGCTGAAGCGACGGGGCGCAACTGCACCTATGCGTATTTGGTGGGTATTGCCCACCCTACTATTGCCGCTAGCCGCCGCCCGACCCGGTCTCTATATTGATTCGTTTCCCGCTCCCCGGGGCCAATCATGGGGTCGCCCACGTCGCCCGCCGCCGATGCCAAACGAATCGCCGCCGAGCGCGTGCTGCTGCTCGACTTCGGTGCGCAGTACGTGCAGCTCATCGCCCGGCGGGTGCGCGAGCAGCACGTTTATTGCGAGATCGTCCGGCACGATATCTCGGCCGACCGCGTGCGCGAACTGGCCCCGCGCGGGTTGATCCTCTCCGGCGGGCCATCGAGCGTCTACGAGCAGACGGCTCCCAAGTGCGACCCGGCCATCTTTCGCCTCGGCATCCCGGTGCTGGGCATCTGCTACGGCATGCAGTTGGCCTGCGAGACGCTCGGCGGCCAGGTCCGCGGCGCCCCGGCCCGCGAGTTCGGCCGCACGCACTGCCAGATCACGCAAGACAGCGACCTCTTGGCCGGCCTGCCCGAGGACTGGGACGTGTGGATGAGCCACGGCGACCAGGTGGTGAAAGTCTCCGACGAGTTCATCCCGCTGGCCAAAACGGCCACCTGCCCGCTGGCCGCTGTGCAGCATCGCACGCTGCCGGTGTTCGGGCTGCAATTTCATCCCGAGGTCACGCACACTGCGTTCGGCCGCGAGGTGCTGGCCAACTTCCTGCTGCGCATCTGCGGCTGCCACGGCACCTGGCGGCTGGGCGATTTTGCCCGCGAGACCATCGAGGCGGTGCGGCAGCGCGTCGGGCAGCACCGCGTGATCTGCGGCCTATCCGGCGGGGTGGATTCGTCGGTCGTGGCGGCTTTGCTGTATCAGGCCATCGGCCCGCAGCTCTCGTGCATCCTGGTCGATAACGGCCTGCTTCGGAAGGACGAGGCCCGGGCCGTCATCGAAGAGTTCACCAACCACTTCCGCACCGATCTGCACGTCGTGCAGGGGGAAGACCGCTTCCTGCGGGCCCTGGCCGGCGTGACGGAGCCGCAGGAGAAGCGGCGGCGGATCGGCCACGCCTTCATCGAGTGCTTCACCGAGGAGTCGAAGAAGATCGACGGCGCCCACTTTCTCGCCCAGGGCACGCTGTACCCCGACGTGATCGAAAGCGGCGCTTCGCGCGACGGCCCAACCGCCAACATCAAGCTGCACCACAACGTCGGCGGCCTGCCGGAGAACCTGGGCTTCGAGCTGATCGAGCCGCTGCGAGACCTGTTCAAGGACGAGGTCCGCCGGCTGGGTATCCAGCTCGGCCTGCCGGAGGACATCATCTGGCGGCACCCGTTCCCCGGCCCCGGCCTGGCCGTCCGCTGCCTGGGCGAGGTCACCAAGCCGCGGCTCGACAAGCTCCGCGAGGCCGACGCCGTGGTCATCCACGAGATCAAAGCGGCCGGCCTGTACCGCCAAACCGCCCAGGTCTTCGCCGTATTGCTGCCGGTTCAAAGCGTCGGCGTGATGGGCGACGCTCGCACGTACGAAGACACGGTGGCCGTCCGCTCGGTCGATACCGAAGACTTCATGACCGCCGACTGGAGCCGGCTGCCGTACGACCTTTTGGCCCGCATCTCGTCGCGGATCATCAACGAGATCAAAGGCGTCAACCGCGTGGTCTACGACATCAGCACCAAGCCGCCGGCGACGATTGAGTGGGAGTAAGGACGTGGGGTAATCATGTTCGACATTCAGTTCACCCCCGAAGCGAGGGACGATTTGAAAGCACTCCTCAAAAAGGAGCAAAGGGCCGTTGTGAGAGCGATTGAGTCGCACTTACAGCGAGAGCCTGCCGTTGAAACACGCAGCCGCAAGCGATTGCGGCCAAACACGATCTCGGAATGGGAGTTACGCGCCGGTAAGTTCCGAGTATTCTACAACGTCGACGAGCCAGGGTTGGCGGTCAGCATCGAAGCCGTGGGTTTCAAGATCGGCAATCTGTTGTTTATTCGCAATCAGCGCCGTGACTTATGAAAACGACACGCATCTCTCCGCGCGCCAAGACGCTGAACGATCTCCTGATCAAAGCGCGTCGCCGAGCGCTGATTCTTGAAACCGCGGAAGGCGAACGATTCGTTCTTGCATCG
>JBGQHD010000937.1:0-2562 GCA_041497795.1 Planctomycetia bacterium | reverse complement strand
TGTGGCCGAAGTAGTGTGGCCGACTCGCTCCGCGAGTCGAAAAGCGACGTAGGACGGATTTCCAATACGTCCGCCAAGTCGAGGACCATCGAACCCGCGGGCGGCCCAGCCCCCGCGGGTTTTTTTTTGAGCCCCTCGATGTTGGTCGCTCCCACGGCCTAAAGGCCGCAACCGCATGGCGTGGCCGACTTGATCGAACAGGTTCGGCTTGCCCGGCGGCGGTATCATGCCGACAGGCGCGACTGGCCGGCTCGGCTGCCGCGCGCTTGCTTTCCAGCACCTGAGCCGGATAGATTGCGCTCACGGTCTATCCTCCACCCAACAGGGGGATGGTCTGGTCGGAATGTGCACATTTGTCTATGTGTGATAGGCAGAGATGTTCTGCAATGCACGGTGATATGCGGAAAAATTCTGCCTAGTCACTGGTTCGGCGGCGGAGGGCACGCTGCCGTGTGGGTGATCGATCGTGAGGCTCAGAGGAGAAGACCAATGATTGCCACGCTACTCGTCCCGCTGCTGTGCTGCCTGCCCGGCCAAGTTGAGCGGGCGAAGGCGGATGAGGCCTTCCGGGAGGCCCTCGTCGCTGCGGTCCACCGATTCGCGGAGGACGGCGAACTCGACCACCTCCGTGCGGTCCTCGACCGGCACCCAAAACTCATCGACCTCAAGCAGACCTTCCGTGTGAACCGCAAGCCGTATTGGAGCGACGAATACACCGCGCTGCACCGGGCCGCCGAGCAGGGGCGGGAGGATGTGGTCGCGTACCTGATCGAGAAGGGGGCGGACGTGAACGCGAGGGGTCCCCTGGACTGGACCCCGCTGCACGTGGCCGCCCAGAAGGGCGACCTGGCGGTCGTCAAGCGGTTGGTGAAGGCCGGGGCCAAGCTCGGCGCCAAGACCGCGGCGGTCCCCGAGAGGGTCGGCATCCCGGGCGCGCCCGACGGCGCCCCGCCGCAGGTCAGCCCGGCGATCCCGAGCTTTACGCCGCTCGAGTTGGCGCGGGAGGCGAAGCGCCCCGAGGTGGTCGCGTATTTGAAGGCGGCCAAGTGAGCCGTGGTGTCGTGGCTGAGCCAAACCAGACGCTGCACCTGACCGGGGCCGCCCTACTGGTTTCGCGCGGCATCAAGCTCTTGCAGCGGCCCCGGAAGGTGAGCTGTGTCGTTAGGCGGTGGGGGGGACGTGTGACCAATCGCTCGCTTCGGAGAGTCCTTTGGTTCTTTAGTTGGCTTGTCTGTCTCCCCGCGGTCGGATGGGGAATCAGCACCGGGCACATTGCGGTAAGCGCCGTTGCCTTTCCCGCTTTCCTTGCCAGCTTGTATTTCAGCCGCAACAAGATGGTCTGCCCAAACTGCGGCAATGAACTTCGCACCATCAGTTATCAGGCCCGCAATTGCCCAAAATGTGGAACGCAATACGACGCAAGCGCCTAACCAGTCGCTGCAGCTGCACAAGAAGTTGCCAGCCTAACGAGGGGTTGCAGCAGACAGGGCCGGCGTGACGGCGTCCTACGCCCGTCGCCACGATAACGGCTGGGCAATTTGCCGCGGCAGATGTCGCTCCACGGCCTAAAGGCCGCACTACGAACGGCACGAACGGCTCCGGCCATCGACGGTCACCCAGTTGATCGCTAAGATACGGCCGTTGATTCGATTTGGAGCACATCCATGGCCAAGAAATACTCGCAAGCCGAACTCCTCGTCTCCACCCAGTGGGTCGCGGACCATACTGCCGATCCCGCCGTGCGCGTCGTCGAATCCGACGAGGACGTGCTGCTCTACAATCAAGGGCACGTCCCCGGCGCGGTCCGCATCGACTGGCACAACGACCTGCAAGACGCGGTGGTCCGCGATTACGTCGGCAAGGACGCCTTCGCCCAGCTCTGCGCCTCCAAGGGCATCTCCAACGACACCACGGTGGTTTTTTACGGCGACAAGAACAACTGGTGGGCCTGCTACGCCTTCTGGGTGTTCAAGCTCTACGGCCACGAGAAGTGCCTGGTCATGAACGGCGGCCGCAAGCGGTGGGAGCAGGACGGCCGGCCGTGGGTCAAGGAGCCGGAGCCGAAGTACCCGCGAGGCACGTACCAGGCCAAGGACCCCGACCTGTCGATCCGCGCCTTCCGCGACGAGGTGCTGGCGCATCAGCGGGCCGGCAAGCCGCTGATCGACGTCCGCTCGCCCGGCGAGTTCACCGGCGAGCTGTTGCACATGGCCGACTACCCGCAGGAAGGCGCCCTGCGCGGCGGACACATCCCCGGCGCGAAGAACATCCCCTGGGCGCGGGCGGCCAACGAGGACGGCACCTTCAAATCGCGAGAAGACCTGGAGGCGCTGTACCTCAAAGAGGCCGGCTTGAAGCCGGACGCCGAATCGATCGTCGCCTACTGCCGCATCGGCGAGCGCTCGAGCCACACCTGGTTCGTGCTCAAGTACCTGCTAGGCTTCCAGAACGTGAAGAACTACGACGGCTCGTGGACCGAATGGGGCAACCTGGTCGGCGCGCCGATCGCCAAGGGGAAGGACTAACGTGGGGCACGCTTCCAGCGTGCCCGTCACCGCCGAT
>JBGQHD010000936.1:0-2566 GCA_041497795.1 Planctomycetia bacterium | reverse complement strand
CCGCGCTTCGTCGAACGCAGGCGGAGAAGCTCTTGAAATTGGCGCGGCAGGCTCTGGACGCGGGCCGCATCTCGTTGGCCATCGAGCTGGCCAACGAAGCGCTGCACGAGGACCCGGATCACAAAGACCTGCGCCGCATTTTCGGCTATGTCGAAAATGCAGGCGCTGATCGCGAGAAGACGTGGCGCACGTCCTACGAGGTCGACCAACTCGCCAAGGGGCTCGTCTGGCACGATCGTTTCGGCTGGCTGGCCAAGGACAACGTCGCACGCTATGAGCGGGGCGAGCGACTCGCTTCGCCCGGCAAGTGGGTCACCGCCGCGGCCGACGCCGCCGCTCACCGCGAGATCGGCAAGGGCTGGAAGATCGAGACCGAGCACTTCGCCGTGCTCACGAATCACAGCCTGGAAGCCGGCGTCGCCCTGGCCCAGCGGCTCGAGCGGCTGCACGAGGCCTGGCGGCAGTTGTTCATCGGCTATCGGCTCACCAAATCGCAAATTACCGGGACCTTCAAGCCCGACGCCAAGGGGCCGCTGCCCCCGGATCACCGGAAGTACGCGGTGACCTTCTTCCGCAACCAGGACGACTACCGCCGCGAGCTGCGCGGCGAAATCCCCGACAACCTGGTGACCACGGGCATCTACCTCAGCTCGAAGAAGCGGGCCTACTTCTTCCACGACCCCGAGGGCGACGACAACACGCTGTACCACGAGGTCACGCACCAGCTCTTCAGCCAGAGCAAGGACGTGGCGACGCAGATCGGCCAGAAGTCGGACTTTTGGATCGTCGAAGGCGTCGCCTGCTACATGGAGTCGCTGGCCGCGGGCGAAACGTCCGTCGTGCCGGGGGTAACGGAGCGGTTCGTCTCCGTGGGCGGCATCGACGCCGTCCGCGTGCAAGACGCCCGCTACTACCTGGTCAAGAACGATTACTATCTGCCGCTGGCCGATTTGACCCAGCTAGGCATGACCGACCTGCAACGGCACGCGGAGATCGGCCGCGTCTACGCCCAGTCGGCCGCGGTGACCGACTTTCTGATGCACGCGGAAGATGGGCGGTATCGCGACGGGCTGATCGGATACATCTCGCGCGTCTACCAGGGACGTCCGCTGGGCCTGGCGGTCGCCGTGGGCGCTTCGCTGAATGCTCTCGATCAGCAGTACAAGCAGTTTCAAAAGCTCGCGGACGGCGATCTCCGGGCACTGCGGCCCGGCCGCACGCCCAAGTATCTGGTCCTGTGCGGCGGGCACGTCACCGATGCGGGACTCGAAGCGGCCAAACCGCTGGCCGATCTGCAGTGGATCGACCTCTACAAAACGGACATCACCGACGCGGGCGTGGCCCATCTCGCGGGGCTGACCAAGCTGCGGCAGTTAGACCTGAGCGGCACGAAGGTGACTGACGCCGGCCTGCGGCACGTGGCTCGCCTTACGGGCTTGCAGAACCTGATGCTCGGCGCCACGCCGATCAGCGACGACGGCCTGCGGGAGCTGGCGCCCCTCAAGGGCCTCGCGCAACTGGCGCTGTGGAACACGAACATCACCGACGCCGGGCTAGCCCATCTGCGTACGCTCGGCAGCCTGCAACACTTGGACCTCAGCGGCACGAAGGTCAGCGATGCCGGGCTGACGCATCTGACTGGCCTGAAAGCCCTGGAAACGCTCGACCTGACCAAGACGGAGGTCACCGCCGAGGGCGTGCGCCGCCTGCAAATGTCGCTGCCGAAGTGCAAGATCACGCGGTAAGCAGCGCGCTGCAAAGGGGTCGGGAGTCGATTTCGTGACGAATACGCTTGTTACACTTGTTACAGGCTTTGCTCGGGAATGGCGAGTTGTCACGGAAAGAGCCAGCCTGAAACGATTTGGTGTTTTGAAATCAGAGAGTGTAGAGGGCAAATGCGAAGGCGGCTGCCGAGAGCCAGAAGAGGACAGCCCACCAGCGCAGTGTTCGGTGATCGGCCCACAGGGACACTGCGCCCATTACCGCCCAAACACAGATTACGTAATTGGCGAAGGTCATCCCACCGATCCACTGCATCACAACGCAAAACAAGGCAACGAGCTGAGAGAGTATCAACCCCAGAGTGATTAGCCCCCAGAGTTGCCTTCGCCGCTCGACGGGCGACAGCGGTTTGGTCCCTTGCTCCTGCGGCGCTTTGTACGGGTTCTCGTCCATCGCTTCATTCTACCGCGCTCAATCCTTCACCAGCATGATCGTTGACGACCTCGCCCGAGCTTCTCGCTACGCGCTGCTTCATCCACTTTTCGGCCAGGCCTTCGAGTTCTTGCGGCGGCCGGACACGGCGACGCTCCCCGACGGAAAGCACCCGGTTCTCGGCGAGCGCCTGTTCGCGCTCATCGCGCGCGGGGCGGGCCGAGGACGCGAGGGTTCACCACTGGAGTTCCATCGCCGCTACATCGACATTCAATTCGTCGTGGCCGGGACCGATCAGATCGGCTGGCTGCCGACGCCAAGCTGTCAGCGGGTCTCCAGTCCGTACGACGCGGAGAAAGACGTCGGCTTCTTCTACGACCGCCCGGCGACGTGGCTCACGCTGCCCGCCGGG
>JBGQHD010000935.1:0-2568 GCA_041497795.1 Planctomycetia bacterium | reverse complement strand
CCCGAAGATCAGCGTATGACACAGAACTAGTTCGTCGTCAAAACATAGTGCAGCGGCCCGCCGCGCTCGCCGTGCTTCTTCACCTTGACATAGAAGGTCCCTGAGCGGCGAACGAACCACTCGCAGCTAGCGTCGTCGTCCGGGCTGAAGTTGCGGGCCACCACGCGGCCGTCGTCATCGGTGACGATGCAATTGATGTCCCCCCGGTTGGAGACGTTGTTGACGATCACGATCGCTCGCTCCCCGCCGCGGAAGCGGATGGGGAACGTGTCTTGCCGGTCCCGATCGGAAACCGTGCCGCGGCGGCTCTGCGGGCCGTGGGAGGCGCCGCGATCGGCTTCGGCAATCTCCTTCTTGGTCGCGGCGGCGAGCTTGGCGATGAGGTCGCCGTGCGGCGAGTCGATCTTGCCGGCCTCGTCGAGCAGCTCGTTGGCCATCTTCAGCCCGTCGAACGCCTCGGCCTTTTCGGCCTTGGCGTCGCTCAGATCGACCTTCTGGAAACTGGTCGTGCCGATCATCCGCGCGGCCAGGATCAGGGCCTCAGCGCACTTGTTCTCGCGGCCGTAGCTCGCCAGGCGAAAGGCGGCGCCCACGTCGTTGGCGGCCTTGGCCGACGGGCTTTCCTTGACCTCGATTTCCTTGGCCGTGTCTTTCGGCTCTTCCGCCTGCACGGAGAAACGGAACACCAGTGCCGCGGCACCAATTCCCAACGCAGCAGCCAGACAAACCATCCATCGTGACATCGTTATCTCCTTGGAGTTGGACGTCCATTGTTGCCTGCCGCCGTTACGCCTGGACGCGCGGCGTACGGTGGCCGATGAGCAGCCGTTCATTCAAGACATCGGTTTGCTTACGAGCAAACGGAATCGAGCGAACGGAGAGTCGGCAAGGGAACCCGAACCGACAGAACCTTGCCGGTGATCGTCGTCCTGCGACGCGGCACTGTCAAGCGAATTCACGGCAGATAGAACGCACGCGTCGGGCTAGTGTGGCGCTGGACGGCTCGGGCTTCCTACTACTTCGCTCCCGGCTTCGGCTTGTCCTTCGCTTTGCCGGTGATGCGGTCGATCGCCTCGGCCATCGCCTGGTAGTCGTCGCCTTCGCGCAATTGCTCGAACCGCAGCGCCAGGCGGAGGGCCGGCAGGGCGTCGGCCGCCGCCGGGCCGATGCGGCCCAGCGTCACCGCGGCGCTGAACCGCACGCGGTTCTCTTTTGCGGCCAGCAGCTCGGCCAGGACCGGCACCGTGCTTGCCGCCGCCGGGCCAAGCCGCGTGAACAGCCCGATCGCCTCGTCCCGAAGCTCGGCGTTCTCTTCCCCCAGCATCGCCCGCAGCAGCGAGCCTGGCTCGTACAGCAGGTGAATCAGCACCTCGGCCGCGACCTGTTTGGCCGCGTCGTCCAACAGGCCAAGTTGCCGCGCGACGTCGAGCCGCACGTCTTGGCTTTCGTGCCGGGCGAGGTGTGCCAGCGCCCCGGTGAGCCGATCGTTGGCGGCGCCGACCCGGCGGAGCGTTTCGAGCACGAAGAGATCGGCCGTCACGTACGAGCTTTCCAGACCCAGCAGCAGGCTGTAGACGCCGATCTCGTCGGTAAAGGCCACGGCATCGTCGTCGAGCACACGCCGCGCGATATACAGGCCTTGGAAGCAGGGGCGCGATTCCAGCAGGGCCCAAAGCTCGTCCTCCGCGGCGTGCCCGCCGGAGCCGAGCCGGAAGAGAGCCTGCACCGCGGCGTAGTGTTTCATCGGGGCCTGGCCGGGTCGCAAGGCGGCCCGAAACTCCGGGAGCAACTCCGGCAGCGAGGCCGGATCGAGCTTATCGAGCACGAACACCGCCAGGTACCAGCGCCACGGCTCGGCGCCAGGCTCGCCGGCGGCGGGCTCTTTGACGATCGACATCAGCCGGCGGACTTGCTGGCGCTCGTCGAGCGTCAGGCTGACGCGGCGGGGCCCCGCGACCAACTTGCCTTTCGGCGGGCTGCTCAGGCGGTCGATCAGCACCACGGCGGCGCGGACGGCCGGCAAGTCGTCCGACCGCAGCACGGCGTCCACCAGCAGCGGCGTGGCGGCCACGTCTCGGTTGGCCAGCCGCCCTGCGGCCCGCAGGCGAATTGCCGGGCTGGCATGGTTCAGCGCTTCCATCAAGAAGCCCGGCTCCGGCGGGGCTTCCTTGGACTTGGGCATCGGCTGGCCGAAGGCCGCTGCGGCAATGCAAGACCAGCACACGGTCCACACGAATCGATACATGCGGTAATCCTCGCTTTGGGGGGAGGCGCGGCAAGACGCACGGCAAGGCGCGCAGCACATCCCTTAAATGTAGGTCAGGATTGGGCAGTAGGGTGGGCTGTGCCCACCAAGTACGCGGTTTTGGTGGGCACAGCCCACCCTACGCGGCTACCTGCGGCGGGCGGCGTGGTTTAGACTAAAGGCTCGGACCGTCGGTCACGAGCTTCGCATCGCATGACTACGTCGTCACCTCCTCTTCTTGGCTCGCCGCCCTTGGGCCGAGAGCGATTTCAGTGGCTCGCGCGGCTGCTTGGCCCGTTGGCCGCGCTGGCCGCGGTGGCCCT
>JBGQHD010000934.1:0-2569 GCA_041497795.1 Planctomycetia bacterium | reverse complement strand
TGGGCCGCTATCCCGAGTCGATCCACGACTGCCAGCAGGCGCTGGAGATCAACCCCTACCATTTCGGCGCCGCCGCCGGCATGGGGCAGTGCTACGTGCAGCTTGGCGAGTACCAGACGGCCCTGGAGTGCTTCCGCCGGGCATTGCGGCTGAACCCGAGCCTGGAAGGCGTGCGGGCGAATATCGCGCACCTGGAGCGGGCCGTGGAAAAGAGCGAAAGCGATTGACCTTCCAGCACCCCGGCTGCTCCAAGCAGCCGGGGTGCTAACCGTGCTAACGTCGTTCCTGACAATTGTCTCCCCGCACCTCCTACGTAGAATGAATCGGCCGCCACGATGCTCCCCGGATCTGCCGGCATCTTTTCCTGGCGTGGCGGCAAATCCTTGACGCGGTAATGCCCGAAGTCCAAAATGACTCTTGCGCTACGGTTTCGCGCGATAGCGGTGCGGAGGCCCCGAGGGATCCCCTCGGCGGCCTGCGGTGCCGCTGCCGCGCGAGAATGATGTCCGTTTCCTGAGGGAGGGCCGACACGTGGCTCCTTTCCGCGAATTGTTCCTGGCGATCGGCCGTTTCTTCTACCGCCGCTGGTGCTGGTTCAAGTACACGATGTGGCAATCGTGGATGGCCTTCAAGCATCGCACGGTCGATTGGCTCTCGCCGCCGCCGGACCCGATCCTTTTCTTCCGGCCGCACTTGGACGTGGTGGGCCAGTTGCGCGACGGGCATCTGCCGATCGAGCGATTCTTCCCCACCAAGCAAATCTGCGAGGAGATTCATCGCATCATCGGCGGGGCCTTGGGCCTGCGCGCCGAGGCGATGGTCATCTCCGTCGATGGCAACGGCGTCGGCCTCGACTACTACATCGACGGGGTCAAACGCTCCGAAAACTTCGAGATGCCCACGGACCGGCAGATGGCCGGCGACATGATCGACCTCTTCCGCTGGTATGCCGACCTGCGCGGGCACGACTTCACTCCCCGGCAGCACGGCCAGTTCGAGGTCATGTTCCAGGGCATCGAATACTATTGCCAGCTTCAGGTGTACAACTCGCCGACCGGCGACCGGCAGTTGCAGGTTTGGTTCGCCGAGCGACAGGCGCTGCCCATCGACATGACCGAGCAGAACCCGCTGGCCCTCTTCCAGAAGCTGGGCATGCGGGGCGACATGCTGGCCACGCTGCGGGACATCGTCTCCTACGAGCGCGGCGTGCGGCCGGGCATGATGCTGGTTACCGCCCCGCGGCAGCACGGTTTCAACTCCACGTTCAACTCGGCCATCAAGCTGATCGATCCCTACGTCAATCGGCCGATCGCCTTGGAACACATGGAGGACCTGCAGCGGCTCAACGGCCGGCTGGACCAGGGTGTGACCGACGTGGTGGCGTACGATGCCCGCACGGGGCGCAAGCCGCACAACTTACTGATCGACGCGCTGGAGCAGCGCGTGCCGCGCGTGGTGTGCATGCGCCGCCTGGCGGAGGATGCCGCGGTGCTCGAAGAGCTTTGCCACCAGCCGGAAAAAGAGCGGCTGGTCATCGCCGGCCTCGAGGCCGAAGACGCGCTGGATGCCCTGCTGAAGGTCGATGCGCTGCTGAAAGAGCGCTATCCCGACGGCTCGATCTTCGACAGCAACTCGAAGTTCCTGGCGGCCATCAACGTGGTGCTCAACCAGCGGCTCGTCCGCCGGCTGTGCGACTACTGCCGCGAGCAATACCAGGCCCCGCCGCAGATGCTCCGCGACCTAGGTCTGCCGGACTATCAGCCGGCCTACTTCTGGAAGCCCGGCCGCCCGCCGGTCAATCCTCACGACAAGGCCGATCGCACTTGCCCACACTGCGGCGGCACCGGCTACAACGGCCGCACGGCGATCTTCGAGATGCTGGTGGTGGACGACAACGTCCGCAAGGCGGCGATCGTCATCGGCCGCGTCAACAAGCAACCGAAGAAGGACGACGGCAAGAAAGAGGATCCCAAGAAGCTGACCGCCGAGGACTACCGGCAGGAGATGGGCAAGATCACCCGCCTGTCCGGCCACCTGACGCTGGCCGACGAAGGCATTTGCGCCGCCACCGCCGGCATCACGTCCATCGAGGAGCTGCACCGCGTCGGCATCATCAAAGACGAGTAGCGGGTAGCCGAATGCTGGTAGCCGAAGTCGCCAGACTTCGGGCCGCTAGACGTCGTACTCCCCTGAACTCTGGCGAGTTCAGCTACGCGTGAACGCCGCCGTTTCGTTGGTTCGCGCCCAAGAATCGATGCCAGGACCGGGTTCGCATTGCCTGGAAGTCGCCGCTCCCAGCCGTTTGCACTTCGGCCTGCTCTCTTTCGGGACCGACCAAAGTAGCAGCCCCTTCCGCCAATTCGGCGGCGCCGGCGTGATGATCGACCAGCCCGGCTTGCTGCTCCGAATTTTCTCGAACGAGCAGCTCGCGGCCACCGGCCCCGCAGCCGAGCGGGCGCTCGGCTTGGCTCACCGCTTCGCCGCGCATCATCGTCTGGCCGACGAGCCGCGTTGACGGATCGAGGTCGTTCGGCTGCCCCGCCAGCACGTCGGCCTGGGCGTCGGCACG
>JBGQHD010000933.1:0-2570 GCA_041497795.1 Planctomycetia bacterium | reverse complement strand
ATGAAGCCCTGCGGCGCGCCCACCTCGTAGCGGACTTGCTGCCACTTGCCCAACCCTATCTTCCCAATCTCCTCGCGATCCAGAATGCCGTTCTTGTTCAGATCGAACTCCTTGAACCGCGGCTGCAAGTAGCTCGGCAGCTCGGCCTTGCTCAGCTTGCCGTCGCCGTTCTGGTCCCCCTCCAGCAGCCGTTTTACCATTTCTTCGGGCGTGCGCGAGCGGGAACCGCCGCCGCGGACGGCCCGGCCGCCGTCTCGGTCGCCTTGGCGGTGTGCGGCGGCGGTTCCGATCGCGGCCAGCAGGAGACCGCCAGTCAACGCAATGCGTCGGATGGGCATGGTACACCAGGAATCGTAGGATGGGGCGGTTGACTTTAGCGGTTAGGTGTACGCTCGGTGGGCGACGCTCGGGCGTGGAGGCGCCGCCCCAACGCGTGACCGTGTCGAGTTCGGCGACGCGATCCGGCGCGCAAAAAAAGCCCCCGGCAAACCGAATTGCCAGGGGCTGTTTGCTAAACCACCTGCGGCTTTGCGCGCCATTCCTCACCGCAACAAAACTACGGTGATGGTTTAGCTGCGGGGGGCTACGATGTCAAGAGTCGCGGCATGGCGGCGTGGCAGCGCTTCCGGCGCGAAGGAGTCGTCGCCCAGTTAGCAGTCGCTGCTCAAACGCACCTGCGAGCACCTGCGAGACGCGAAATTGACACGGGCGAAGGCAGCATCTATAAAGTCGTGAGCTGCCTGGCGACGTTGGCGTGGGTAGCGATTCGGTGGTTTCGCAAAAGCCCCTGACGTAACTTGGGTCGCGCCAGGGGTTTCTTGTTTCGCTTCCTGTCGCCGCGCGCGGCTCACTGCCCAGCACCGCGTTCGTCCTCGTGTACGATGAGCATGCCATGAACTCTCATCCCCGGACCCGTTGGTGCTGTAGCCTGGTCCTGATCGCCGGGGTGCTGCTGATCGCACTGAAGGTTTTTTCCGGGCCGCGCACGGTCCCCGAGCCGCCTGCCTACAAGCCGCGCCGCATGGTCGATTCCAGCGGCTTTTTCTTCGTGCTTTCGCTCCTTAAGCCTTGGAGCGCCAATGCTTCACTGCAAGAGGTCCGCGCCTCATGGGACCAAGTGGGCCATCGCTCGCTGCCCTTGCTCGAGCACCGCCTGGCTGAGGGGCAGATGCTCGAGGTCTTCTACTTCGTCGTCACGGCGTCGCTCTTGAACTACGAGGGCGAGCCGGAGAAAGCCGCCGAGCACCTCGATGAGGCGCGGGCCTGTGCCGAGGCCGACCCGTCGCTGGCGGAAGACTGGCTGTACACCATCATCTTTCTGCAGGGGGTGACCGCGCTGCGGCGCGGAGAGAACGATAACTGCGTCCTCTGCCGTGGAGAGAGCGCCTGCATCCTGCCCATTGCTCCCGCGGCCGTGCATGCCAATCCGACCGGCTCGCGGCTGGCCGTCAAATACTTCACGGAGTACCTGGAGCAGTTCCCCGACGATTTCGACGTGCGCTGGCTGCTGAACCTGGCGCACATGACGTTGGGAGAGCACCCCGACAAGGTGGACGCCCGGTTCTTGATCTCGCTGGGTGAATTCGAGCACTCGGAATTCGACATCGGCCGCTTCCGCGACATCGGCCACCTGGCCGGCGTCAACCGGCTCGACGAGGGGGGCGGCGCAATCATGGACGACTTCGACAACGACGGGTTGCTCGATCTCGTCGTGACCAGCGTGGACGCGACGGAGAACATGGCCTTTTACCACAACGCTGGGAACGGGACCTTCGAGGACCGCACGAACGCGGCGGGCTTGATCGGCCAACTGGGCGGCCTGTATTGCGTCCAGGCCGACTACGATAACGACGGGTTCCTGGACCTCTTCATCCCCCGCGGCGCCTGGCTCCAGTGGCCGGTGCGGCCCTCGTTGCTGCGAAACAACGGCAATGGCACCTTCACCGACGTCACCGAAGCGGCCCATCTGCTGGAGCCGGTCAACTCGAATTCAGCCGCCTGGGCCGATTACGATAACGATGGCTGGCTGGACTTGTTCGTCTGCTGCGAACACGCGTCCAACCGGCTCTATCGCAACCGCCGAGACGGCACGTTCGAGGAGGTTGCCGCCCAGGCCGGACTCGTGGGAAGCAGTCTGACGCGACCGGGCGCCACGCCGGCAGCGGACGGCGGCGACCTCATGTCCCAGCGCAACGCCTGGATCGGCAACGACAGGTCCGGGGACTTGATGTGCAAGGGGGCCGCCTGGATCGACTACGACAACGACGGTTACCCCGACCTGTTCGTCAACGACCTCAATGGGGCGGTGCGGCTGTTTCACAACGAGCGCAACGGCGCTTTCAGCGACGTCACCAAGAGGATGGGCATCGACGGTCCAAGCTTGGGATTCTCCTGTTGGGCGTGGGACTACGACAACGACGGCTGGCTCGACATCTTTGCCACCTGCTTCGACCATACGCTGGGCGACGTCGTCAAGGGCATGCTTGGTCAGCCGCACACCTGCGTCCCTAACAAGCTGTTTCACAACGAGCGGGGCAAGGGCTTCCAGGACGTGACCCGACAGGCCGGTT
>JBGQHD010000932.1:0-2570 GCA_041497795.1 Planctomycetia bacterium | reverse complement strand
GCGCCGGCCCGCGGTGTACTGCCACCGGGGGCGGCGGGTGGCCCACCTGGGGTTGGCCACACCGGCCGCCACGGAGCCGGTCGGTGAACCGCGCGTGCCGCGGCCGGCGTTTCTGAACTCGCAATCCGGGGCGACCTCGAGTGGCGCGAGTTTCGAGGCCTAGCCGTGGCACGGCCATCTTGGCCGTGAATTCACGGGCTGGAAGCCCATGCCACGATCTAGCGCCGTGGACCAGGCGCGCCCGGCGCCTGGCCGCCGCGCTGCGCGTAGCGCGCGTTGAGCTGCTCGAGGACGTGCCCCGTGATATCGATCGACGGTTCGGCATACAGCACGGGCTGCTGGAGCTTCGCCACGAGCTGCGTGTAGTCATCTTCGTTCAGCGCCTTGCTCTTGAATTGCAGGGCCACCCGCACTCCGTTGCGGCGGCAGAAGTTCGCGACCTCGTCCTGCGCGAGCTTGTAGACGCCGTAGATGATCTTGGCCTCCTGATCGGCCAGCTCTTTGCGCCCCGTCGTGGCCCGCATGTTGATCTCGACCTGCAGCCGGGTGATGTCGCTCTGAAGCTGGTCGTACTGTGGCGTGCCCTTCTGGGCCAGCTTGAGGTCGGCGAGCTTCTTCCGAGTGTCTTCGCGCAGTTTGCCGATCTCGGCTTCGGCGACTTGGACGGCCGTCTTGAGGTCGGCCTCCATCTCGGTCACTCCGGCGTACTTCTGAAAGATGACCGACAAGTCCACCAGCACCACGTCGGCGCGGCCCTGCTGCTGGGCCTGAGCGGCCGAGGCGATGAGCCCACAGGTGATCCAAGCAGCCACGAGGAGGGTTCTTTTCACGCGGAGGCTCCCATGCGAGGAGGGATTGCTGGCAATGTCGTGGCAGCACGGCGCCGTGCCGGCGGCCGCGACCGCCCCTAACATCGGCAGATTCCCCGCGAGCGGTAAAGTCAATCTGCCCGCGGCGCGGGCGAGATGCGTGCGCTAGCAGCGGCGACTGCTGGGGTGGCACGCTCTGAGCATGGATGCGAAGGGCGTGAGGCGGCGTCGCGCCACGCCCATCGCTTCGCTCTGGGCGTGCCACTCGTTCAGCTCGCGGGCGTGAACTGCCGCGGCGCCGCTCGGCGCGAGCGGCCCAATTGGAAAGCCAGGAACGAAGCGGCCAAGATCGCCAGCCCCAGCCCCGCCACGACGTAGCTCAGGACTCGCCACCAGACCACGATCTCGCGGGCACGGTGATAGGGCTCGAGCGCTTGAGCCGGCGGACCGTACAGACCCTCGATTTGAATTTCAAGTTCAATCATCCGCCACGCGCCCAAGACGTTCTTGGGAGATTCGTCAATCCATGTCCCATCGTCAGGAAGTCTCAGCTTCCGGAAAGTCTCGGCGCTCAATACGTCCTGCGGCCGTGGAAGCGGTTTCACGGTCCAGTAGATGCTCATGGCGATCCCCACCAGCGCGATCAAGGCCCCGATCGCCATCATCCGCTGGGCGCCTCCCCAGGTGCGCGCAGGCGACGCTGGCTCTTCCACCACGACCTTCTCCAGCCGCGAAAGCCCGCGCAGCGTCGGCACCTCCAGACTGGCGCCGCAGCGGCACTTCATCACCAGCCCCGACTCGCTGGCATCGACCTGAAAGCGTTCGCCGCACTGACAGGGCAGCAGGTAAGTGGTCTTCATGCGGACCGCACGTGGGCACGGAAGGGATGGGTCACTCGCGTGTTGGCAGGCCTCCGGGTGGGAGACCAAGCGAGTGGAGCGACGGTGCTCTGGCGGAGCTTCTCGACGATTATACGCGTTGCCGTGGCGGAGCGGAAGGAAACGGCAAAGGCCGCCTTGGCTTTGCAAGCGACCGAGCGACCGCGGCGGGCGCAGTGCTCTGGCCAGCCATCGGGCGCGTGATTAGGATGCCCGCCCTTTCTTCCCAGGTGGGACTCCCGCCCCACACATCCATTGCAGTCACTTGCAATCGCGTCCCACTCCGCAATTCACTCGTATCCCCGACGAGGTCGCGCCCATGTCCACTTCCTCTCCCAGCGATCGCCCGCGGCGGCCGTTTCAGCACCTCTCCCAGCGGCAGGGGCAGCAGCCGGACGAGGGTCGGCAGCAGCCGCGCACCGGCCACCGCCGCGACGACTTGCGGCACGTGGACGAGGAGCTGCAGCAGGCGCAAAGCGAGCTGGACCAGAACGACCAGCCGGACGAGGACGCGGCGGAGTTGAATCAGGACGAGGTCAAGGTTGAATCGACTCCTCCGGTGGCATCGCGCGCTTTGCCGCCGCTGGCGCAGCCGCGGACGACCAAACGGCTCGACATGCCCGTGCCGAGCGTGACGAGCATGGCGCGCATGAAGCGAGTCAGCTTGGAGGAACCCACTCCGCCATCGGAGGAAATCGACGGCCGCTCGGAGAAGGCCAGCCGCCGCACGCAGGATTGGCCGAAAGACAAGGATCAGGATGGCGCCCCGGCCAGCGATGACGCCGTCGGCAGCCGGCTATCGTCCTTCACCGGCTTTGCGGGCCGGAATTGGAACCGCCGGCAGATGGCCCGCTACGGAATCATCGCCGGCGTGCTGATCATG
>JBGQHD010000931.1:0-2577 GCA_041497795.1 Planctomycetia bacterium | reverse complement strand
TGTTCGATCCCCTCGTCGATGGGGGTTTCCTCGAGTCGCTCTTCGCGGTAACGCTGCTTGATGACGTTGGTCGAGAGGTACTGCAGCGCCCGATCGCGCGTCCCCGGGGCGTGCGTGATCCGCTGGCCGGCGCCGCTTTCCGCGATCTGGTCGATGTACTCGGCGGCGACCGCCAGCAGATGGTTGTCAAAGTTCTCGCGGCAGCGATCTTCGCCCTTGGAGAAGCCCGAGGAGACCACGGCACGGTACGCGTCGTTGCCCTTGCGCTCCAGCGGCTGCGGCGGGCGGGTGACCCAGTCGGGGCGTTTGGGCGGTCCGTTCTCGGCGATCGTCACCGAGGGCCGCGGCGACTGCTTCGTCTCCTCCTTCTCGGCCGGACGGGGCGTAATGACGGCCTGTTTGAACTGGCCGCGATGCTCCCTCGCCAAATCGGCCAGCCACTTGGGCTTCTCGGCCCGAGGATCGGCGGTCAACTGAATCACGTGCAGGGTCGTGCGGCTGCTGTTCCAGCGCTTGATCGACTCCAAGTCGCTCCGCGACGGGGTCACGCCTTGGCCATCGGTCAAGAAGTAGATCACGTCCGACTGCAGGGCCAACGCCCGGTAGAGGGCGTTGTTCGGCGGGGAGCGCTCCGGATTCTTCGGCCCCTTGGCCGCCGTCAAGCCGTCGATCGATTCCATCGCCTGCACGACGTTGTGATTGTCGGCAATGGCCAGGTTTTCGGTCTTGGCCCCCGTGGGGACGCGCACGCTCGTGTCCGGATCGAAAACGAAGACCTGGAAGCGGTGGTTGCGCTGCAAGTCGGTGATGCTTTGCTTGAGGGGCTCCTTGAGCGCCGCGAGCGGCGAATTGGGCCCGCCTGTCCCCATGCTGGCCGAGGCGTCGATCACGTAAACGAAGGTGTGTCCCGTGGCGGGCACGTCGAACAGGCGGGTCGTCGCGGCCGGCCCGACCTCGGCGGCCGGCTGCCGCTGCGGAGCCAGCTCTACGAGCCGCCCCGGACGCACGGCGCCGTGCCGCATGCCGCCCATAAATCCGGCGGCCAGCAGCACCAGCAGGCCGACGAACAACACGCCGGCGACCAGCCGGCTGCTGCCGGTGAATACATAAATCAGAAAGCCCACGGCGATCGCCAGGATCAGCACGCCGGGGAACGAGACGCCGACCCACACGCTGTGCTCGACTGCGGGTGTCATACTGCCCTCCTACGGTGATCGGCCCACGGGGCCGCCAGTTGCACGCTGACGGCGATCGTGGCCGCGGCCATCATGCCCCAGGGCTGCGGGAACGGCCACGCCACGCTGAGCAGCGCCGCCCAGCCGATGCACACCGCCGTGGCCCACACGCTGAACCGCGAGCCGCGGAGCGGATCGGCCTGCCGCCACCAGCGGAGCACCGGCATCAGGAACGTGAAATACGCCAGATACAGGGCCTCTTTGGCCACGATGTGCCCCTCCGGATGGGTCCGCGGGTCCAGCTCTCGGATCGGCAGCAAGTCCACCACTAGCGCCTCGTCCAACCCCAGCGCCAGGAAGCCCAGGGCCAGCCCGACGCACAGCATCGCGAACCGCCGCAGGATCGGCTCGCCGGCGGTGCCTTCCCAGAACTTGGCGGGCACGAGCACGCCCCAGGCGCCCAACGTGCCGATGCCGCCCAGCCAAAACACCTCGCCGACCTGCACCTTGCCGGTGACGATCAGCGACAGCACGACGCCCATGGCCGTGGCCACCGCCGCGCTCAGCAGCATCGAGCCGAGCAACTCGGTTAGTTTCTCCTTGGGGGATTTTGCCACGAGGGCCGAAACCATCTGCATCCGCCGCAGGCGCTCGGAGCGGCGTACCGGCGGAGCGGCGGCTGCGACTGGCCCCGGAGGCGTATGCGGGACAGGCGTCGGCGAGGCGACCGCGAGGGGCACCGGCATCTGCGGGGCCGGTGGCTGCGGCCCGACCGGCGTCGAACCGCCGCCCGGCTGGTCGTTCAGCACGTCGTTCAACTCCCCCTTGTCTTCGCGCACCTGCTGAACGTAGGCCGACGTCAGCAGCAGCCAGGCCAGGGGGTGCACGAACCAGGCGATCACCAGTCCTAGCCCATGCAGCGCGGCCGGCGCCAGCGCCAAGAGCAGTGTGATGAAGAGCAACAGCAGGTTGGCGCCGAAGTCCTTGCGGGACACGATGCGGCGGCTGGCCCCCAGCGCTTGAAACACCCCGTGGTTCCGATCCACGATCAAGAACTCGGCGAACATCCAGATGGTCGCCAGCAAAACGCCCGGCACGACGCACAGAGTGAAGCCCAGGGCCACGGGAAAGATGGTCAGGAAGAAGATGCCGACCAATCGTCCGAACTGGCTGAACCCGCCGAACAGGTCGGCGAAATCGACGCGCTTTTCGGGATGATAGTAGGCCCGCAGCGTCATCAGGCAGATGCCGCCGTAGAGCGGCCCGCATAAGACGCCGAGGGTGACGCCCGACAGCACCTGGAACACAATCGCCGCCGCCGCCAGCACGAGCCAATTGTTCTTGTAGATCTCGAATGCGTCGTTGAAGCAGCGGCCGATGTCGAGCCGGCCCGCGCTGGTTT
>JBGQHD010000930.1:0-2586 GCA_041497795.1 Planctomycetia bacterium | reverse complement strand
TTGCGAGCAGCCGGGGTGCTGCGCTTTTCGCGGTCGGCTGTCAGGCCCCCACCTCCGCAGGCTGAGCGGCGCTCTCCGCCCTCTTGGGCGGGTGGAAGAGCAGGACCAGCAACACGGTCGCGCCCAGGGCCGCCATGCAGGGCACCAGGAAGAGGTTGCGGAAGTCGGTGACTTTATCCTGCGTGAACACCGTCTGCATCAAGTACGGACAGACCGCGTTGGCCACCAATGCGCCGACGCCCAGGATCATCACGTTGAACAATCCCTGAGCGCTGGCGCGGGCGTCCTTCGGGAAGAACTCATCGACGAAGATGTACACCGTGGCGAAGAAGAACGCGTAGCAGATGCCGTGCAGCACCTGCACCGCAATGATCATCGCCGCGTCCTGGGGGAAGAACGCATACACGGCGAAGCGGGCGGCGTGGCCCAGGATGCCAATCACCATCGTCCAGCGCCAGCCCAGGTGCTTCAGCGTGGCGCCCAGGACGATCATCGTCAGAATCTCCGCGACCTGTCCGATGCTCATGATCGGCATCACCCAGTTGCCCGGTATGCCGACGCCGCCGGCCTTGTGGCCGGCTTCCAGGAATTGACCCGTCCAGTTGAAGTAGCTGGCGTGCACGAAGGCGTCGATCAGCGTCACGACCCACAACACAAGCACGAAGGGATGCTTGAGCAGTCGGGCGGCTTCGAGCCAGGCGAGCTTCTTCTCACCCGACTCCACTTTCTTCGGCGGCGTGTGCGGCAGTGCCAGGCTGAAGGTTGCCAGCAGCAGCGACGCAACGCCCGATACGATGTAAGTCCACTTCGTCGCATCTTTGAGGGCTTCGCCCGTGAGGCCGGAGCCGAGCACCGTGCCGAGCCAATCGATGATGCCCGACGTCTCAGCCGCTTGGACCTTGCCCCAATCCACCAGGATGAACGTGAACGGCCAGGCAGCGGCGATCCAGCCGATCGTGCCCCACAGTCGCACGGGGCCAAACTCTTTCTGGGCGTCTTTCAGATTGGCGAAGGCGATGGAATTCGTGATCGAGATGGTCGGCACGTAGAATAGGCAGTGCAGCAGCATCAGGCCAAAAAACGGCCAGAAGTCCTTCGTCCAAGCCAGGGAGAGAATGGCCAGCCCGCCCACGAAATGGCTGAACGCCAGGAACCGCTCCGCCGCGAAATTTCGGTCGGCGAACTGGTTGCTGAAGAACATGCCGACGATGGCGGCGATCGGGAAGGCGCTGAGAATCAGCGACTGCTCCGACAGCAGCCAGGCCACCGAGGCGGGAATCACCTCCATGAATAATGCCGGCGGCTTGTCGGGAGAGAATCCCAGGCTGGGCAGATAGCCGAAGATCAGCGGCAGCCACGCCCCCCAAATGAAGAACTGCAAGAACATCATTACCGACAGCTTGCCGCGAACGCCGTTCATGCGTGTCTGGCCCTACGATTTTGGGAGTGGGTCGGATGGGAGATGGTGAGATTAGCCGCCGTCGCGGACTCGTCGAGGGGAGCCGCGCGAGCCGGAGAGCACCCTGGCGACGACGAAGGGGAGGCCGTTGGCTCGCTCGTTCATTCTAAGTTCTGGCTAGCCGCCCCGAAAGGCACTGGTGGGAATTGGCAGGCCAGGCAATAAATAGCAGTGGGCCAGCACGCGATGGCGTGAGAATCGGGATTACGCCCTCCCACGCGACCCGTGTAAATTAAGTCGTGAGCAACGTGTTGTCCCGCCCGCTGTCCGGACGCGCCAGCGAGAGCGGCGATTCCCCCTCGCTGGCGCGTCGGGTTAGTGTGAACGAGCATCGCAACCCACGGTCTGCTTCCGTGCACCGCATCTTTCCCTTCCTGCTGCTGCTGGCCGCCGGGTTTCTCGCGGCCGCGATGACGCTCGGCTTTCTGGTGGAGCCCAAGGGGCCGGGGGCCGGCATCCACTGGTACAAGATGCACTTCTACCTGGCCGTGACCGCAGCGTTGGTGGTGATGCTGGTCAACGCCATCGTGCTGACCTACTTCATCGGCACCAGCCGCTGGTGCCGCGAAGTGACCGACGCCTACACGCTGCCGCCAGACTGCGCCGGTCAAAGCAATCACCTCAAGCGGCGGACGTTTCCTTTCACGCTGGCCAATATGCTGGTCGTGGTCGGCCTGGCGGCGCTGGGCGCCGCGGCCGACACCAACACCTCGAAGCTGCCAGGCATCACCTGGGGTGAGCTGCACCTGGTGGGCGTGATGCTGGGCCTGGCCTTCATGGCCTGGGCGTCGTACGTGCAGTGGACCCACATCCGCGCCAATCAAGAGGTGATCCGCAGCATCTTGGACCAGGTGCGCGGCATCCGCGCCGCCAAGGGGCTGGATTGACATGCGCGCCTGCGTGCAACGCGTCAGCCAGGCCCAGGTCACGGTGGCCGACGAAGTGGTGGGCCGCATCGAACGGGGTCTGCTGGTGCTCTTGGGCGTCGCGGCCGGCGATGAGGAGGATGATGCCCGGCAACTGGCCGACAAGATCGTCGCGCTCCGCGTCTTCGACGACGAGGCCGGCAAGATGAACCGCTCGCTGGCCGATGTGAAAGGGGACATGCTGGTCGTCAGCCAGTTCAC
>JBGQHD010000929.1:0-2599 GCA_041497795.1 Planctomycetia bacterium | reverse complement strand
TGCTTCGTCATTCGTCATTCAATCACTACGCCATGCTAACCGCCGGCCTCTTTCCTGACCATCGCCCATGACGTCGCGCCAGCAATCGCTCTTCGCCGCCGAAGCGGCCCCCTGGGAAGACGACGACCAGGCGGAAGTGCTCGCGGCCACCCTGGCGTTCGCCGAGGGGCCGGACCAGACCTACGACTATGCCGTGCCGGACCGCTTGCGCGCCGTCGTGCAGCCGGGCCGCCGGTTGCGCGTGCCGTTCGGCCACGGCAACCGCTCGAAGATCGGCTATTGCGTCGCCGTCGGCAACCGCCAGGCGCCCTCCCGCCGGTTGAAGGTGGTGGCCGCCGTCGTAGACGAGACGCCGCTGCTCGATGCGGCCATGCTGCGGCTGGCCCGCTGGATCGCCGACAACTATCTCTGTCCGTTCGGACAGGTGTTGGAGACCATGCTGCCCGCCGGAGTCCGCGGCCGGGCGGGCACGCGAAACGTGCTGGTGCTGAGCCTGGCGTCCGACGCCCGCGAGCGGCTGCCGGAGTTCAAGCTGCCCGCCACGCAGGCCCAGATCGTGAAGTATCTGAGCGAATCGCTCGGCCCGCGGCCGATGGCGGAAGTCATCTCGACACTCGGCTGTACGGCAGCGCCGATCAACACGCTGCGCCGCAAAGGCCTCATCGTCGCCGACACGCAGCGCCTGATGACGGCGCGCGACGAGGAGCCTCAGGCAGTGCCGGAACAGCACCTGACGCTTAACGCCGATCAGCGGCCGGCGCTCGACGCGATCCTCGCTCCGCTGCACGCCGGCCAGCACGAGACGATCCTGCTGCACGGCGTCACCGGCAGCGGCAAGACCGAGGTCTATATCCAGGCGATCGAGCACGTGCTGCGTTTCGGCCGGCAAGCGATCGTGCTGGTGCCGGAGATCAGCCTCACGCCGCAGACCCGGCAGCGGTTCCGTGCCCGCTTCGGCGACGTGGCCGTGCTGCACAGCCATATGAGCGATGCCGACCGCTACTTCCATTGGCAACGGATCGCCCGCGGCGAGGTGCGGGTCATCGTCGGGGCCCGCAGCGCGATCTTCGCCCCCACGCCGCACCTCGGCCTGATCGTGCTCGATGAAGAGCATGAATCGACGTTCAAGCAAGATTCCTCGCCGCGCTACCATGCCCGCGACGTGGCCCTCCAGCGGGCTCGCTCGCAGAATGTGCCCCTTGTGCTGGGGAGCGCGACGCCGTCGCTGGAGAGCTGGCACAGGGCCACGACCGGCGAGTATCGCCTGGTGACGCTGCCCAAGCGAATTCTCAACCGGCCGATGCCCTACGTCGGCACGATCGACCTCCGCACCGAAACCAAGGAGCGCATGGCCCGCGGGGCCATCAGCCGGCCCCTGCGGATGGCGATGGAAAAGGCGCTGGAGGGCGGCGGGCAAGTGATCCTGTTTCTCAACCGCCGCGGCTACAGCACGCACATCCAATGCCCCTCCTGCGGGCACGTGGTCCGCTGCCCGAGCTGCGACGTGGCCCTCACGCACCATCGGCAGGGCGAGATCGCGCTGTGCCACTACTGCGAATATCAAATGCCCAGCCCCACGCGCTGCCCGGCCTGCACCTTCGAGGGCATCCGCTTCAGCGGCCTGGGCACGCAGCGGCTGGAGGCCGAGGTGCAGGCCCGCTTCCCGCACTACCGCTGCCTGCGGATGGATGCCGACACGATGCGCCGCCCCGGCAGCCACGAGGCCGCGCTGACCGCCTTTCGCGAGGGGCACGTCCGCATCCTGCTGGGCACGCAGATGATCGCCAAGGGGCTCGACTTTCCCGGCGTGACGTTGGTCGGCGTGATCAATTCCGACACGGCGCTGCACCTGCCCGACTTCCGCGCGGCCGAACGGACGTTCCAGCTCATCGTGCAAGTGGCCGGCCGCACCGGCCGGGGCGAGAAAGGGGGCCAGGTGCTGGTGCAATCGCTCAGCCCCGACCACGCGGCGATCCGCTACGCGGTCGAGCACGACTACGACGGCTTCGCCCGGCAAGAGCTGCCGATCCGGCAGTTGCTCGGTTATCCGCCGTTCTCCAAGCTGATCCGCATCGTCGTCCGCGGCGCGGCCGAGAACCAGGTGCGAGCGCTGGCCGAAGAAATCGGCAAGGGACTCCACGCGGCGCTCGCTGACAATTTAGCCGCGAGCCAACGGGGAGCCGATGATGACCGAACGTCCAACGTCGAACGTCCAACGTCCAACGTCGAAGGAAACGCGAAGCTCGTGCACGAGCGCGTCCCCAGCGCGCGCGTGCTCGGCCCCGCTCCTTGTCCGCTGCCGAAGCTGCGCGGCGAGTTCCGCTATCAGCTCCACATTCAAGGCCCCGACGACGACCACCTCCGCGCCGCCGTGCGACGCGTGACGGCGGCAATTCAAGCTACGGACGACCTGCGGTGGACCGTGGACGTCGATCCGATTGACATGATGTGAGGCGGCGGATGGTAGGTCCCGCGAGCCGAGCGGGACCGGCGTGCCCCCAAACACGAAGCCCCTGGCGCATCAGGTCCCGCTCGGCTCGCGGGACCGGCTTGCCCCCCACCCCCGAGTCCGTGGCGCTTCAGGTCCCGCTCGGCTCGC
>JBGQHD010000928.1:0-2601 GCA_041497795.1 Planctomycetia bacterium | reverse complement strand
TCGACCACCACCAGTCGCCCCGTGCGGCTCACCGAGGCGGCGATCGTTGGCACATCGAGCGGGCTCAGGGAGACCGGATCGATCACTTCGGCCGCGATGCCGGCTTCGGCCAAAGCCTGGCGGGCACGGAGGCATTCGACGACGGCGTGCGAGACGCCGACCAGCGTCACGTCGTCGCCCGGCGCGAGCACCCTCGCCTGTCCGAACGGAACGGTGTACGACTCCGCCGGCACATACCCCTGCTGCCCGTGCAGCAGGCGGTGCTCGATGAAGACCACCGGGTTGTCGTCGCGCAGGCTTTGGATCAAGAGGCCCTTGGCGTCATAGGGCGTCGTCGGGGCCACCACGCGGAGGCCCGGGATGTGCATGAACAGGGCGTGCAGCCCTTGCGAATGCTGCGCCCCCTGGCCCCAGCTTCGGCCGATCACCGTGCGGACGACCAGCGGCACACTCACCCGCCCGCCGTACATGTAATGGCTCTTGGCTGCGATGTTGACGAGCTGGTTCATGGCCAGCAGCAAGAAGTCCATGCGAATATGCGTGTGGATCGGCCGCAGCCCGGCCAGCGCCGCGCCGACGGCGATGCCCATCGTGCCTTCCTCGCTGAGCGGCAGGTCGAAGACGCGCTGCGAGCCGAACCGCTCGGCCAGGCCCAGCGTGGTGCCGTAGAACCCTTTGAAATCGTCCACGCCCTGGCCCATGACGATGACGCGAGGGTCTCGCTCCATCTCTTGCTCCGTGGCTTCGCGCAGCGCCTCGGCGTAGGAGATGACACGCTGGCCCGTGGGGCAGGCATCCTGCCTGCCGGCGAGGCCCGAGGCCTGCCCCACGTCAGGCGTAGAGGTCGGTATACAATTCCTCCGCGCCGGGGAAGGGGCTGTGCTCGGCAAAGTGGAAAGCGTCATCGATCTCCTCCTCGATTTCCTGCTGGATGCAGCGGCGCTCGTCTTGGGTCAGCTTCCCGCCTACGGCGACCAGCGGATCGCTTAGCAGCCACGGCTCCAGCTCCTCGGCGGCGCGGTAACCGCTGGCGTAATCCAGACCCGGGCCGACGTGCTCGCGCCAGCGATAGCAATGGCACTCGAAGAGCACGGGCGGCGATTCGCCCGCCCGCAGCTCTTCGACGACCTGGCAGGTGCGGACATACAGTTCGTAGATGTCCATCCGCGGACTGTAGGACGGATTTCCAATCCGTCCGTCAGGCAGGCGGATGCTCTCTTCGGACGGATTGGAAATCCGTCCTACAACAGGGAAGCACTGCGTCAGCACGCCCTGGGCGGCGGCGCGACGGCAGATGTCCGGCACGGCCTGGCGGTCGCGCTGCCTTGAATGGATCGCATAGAAGTTGTTCTCGCACACGAACAAGACCGGCAGTCGCCGCAGGGCCGCGAAGTTCAGGCTCTCGTAGAACACGCCCTCCTCGGTCGCTCCCTCGCCGAAGAACACGACCACCACCCGCCGCTCGCCGCGCGTTTGCAGGGCCAACGCGTAGCCGACCGCCTGCGGAATCGTCGAAGCCACGATGGCCGAGGCCCCCATTACGCCGGCCGCCGGATCGATCAAGTGCATCGACCCGGCTTTGCCTTTGGCGACTCCGGTGGCCTTGCCGTACAGCTCGGCGATCATGCCCCGCAGGCTGCCCCCTTTGGCCAGGTAGTAGGCATGGCTGCGATACGTGCCGAAGACGACGTCGTCGGATTGCAGGGCCTGGCAGACGCCGACCGAAACGGCTTCCTGCCCGATGGACAGATGGATCGGGCTCATAATCTTGTCGGACGGGTAGACGCGGGCGATCTCCTCCTCGACGCGGCGGATGCGCAGCAGCTCGCGATAGAGACGCTTATCCAGCATGGACGAGCCTCCCGGCGGCCGCCTCTGGCGCACGGAGATACCAGGCATACGTGGCGGCCAGGCCCTGCGGCAAAGGCGTGCTCGCCTGCCAGCCCAGCTCGTGCAGAGGCGAAGAATCGAGCTCCTTGCGCGGTGCTCCATCGGGCTGGCTGGCGTCGAAGACCAGCTCGCCGCGGTAGCCCACCACGTCGGCCACCAAGCGGGCCAGCTCGGTGATCGTCACCGACTGGCCGCTGCCGAGGTTGATGATGGGGGGCACGCGCGACTGGTTCATCACGCACAGGCAGGCATCGGCCAGGTCGTCGGCAAAGATGAACTCACGGCGCGCTCGGCCGCTGCCCCAGACGGCGACTTGCGGCGTGCCTTCGATCTTCGCCGCGTGCATGCGCGTGATCAGCGAAGAGATCACGTGAGCCTGGCACTCGTCCACGTCGTCGCCCAGGCCAAACGGATTTGCCGGAATGCCGACGAGGTAATCGTCGTCGTGCTGCTGGCGATGGGCGCGGCAGAGCGCGATGCCGGCCAGCTTGGCCGCGGCGTAGGCTTCGCTCGTCGGTTCCAGCGGGCCGGTCCACAGATGCTCCGGCGCGGAGGGCTGCGGCGCATTCCGCGGGTAGCAGCACGAGCTAGCCAGATAGAGCAGCCGTTGGACGTTGTGGTGGTGTGCGGCCTGGAGCAGGTGCAGCGTGGCGGCCAGGTTCTCCTGGCACAGCTCGGCCGGCCGCAGTTGATTGGCGCGGATGCCGCCGG
>JBGQHD010000927.1:0-2611 GCA_041497795.1 Planctomycetia bacterium | reverse complement strand
CCCAGACGATGCTTTTGACGCCCAGGTCCAGCTCGGCCAGGGCCATTGAGCGGACCTCGGCCGGCGTGATCAGCCCTTGCTTGGGCTTGGCTTGCAGGAAGGCCTCGTCCGGGTTGCCGAACAGCCGGCGGCCGATGCGGTCGCTGGGCCGGTCGGGCACGTTGGGCTTGCGGACCAGGATCATCACGTTGAGCGGCGCGAACTGCTGATCGACCAGGTCGGCCAGCTCGCCGCGCGTCACCCGCTCGTCGGGCGAGCCGAGGTTCTCGCACACGTAGCCGGCAAAGTAGTCGATGCCGCGCTCGAGCAGCCGGCGGGCCACCTCGCCCGGCGGCAGCTCGTCGGTCGTGAACAGGCCCACCTTGTCGGCGATGCGGATCTTTTCCAGCACCGACTCCAGCGGATGGTTGGCCAGGTTGGTGAGGAAGGCCTCCTCCCAGCTCTCCTTCACGCGGGCGAAAGCCAGTTGCATGCTGCTGACGTGCGGCACGACCTCGAAGCGGTCCTTGCCGAGCTTGTCGCACAGGTAGCGGGCCACGCCGTAGAACAGCGGGTCGCCCGAGGCCAGCACGACGATCCGCCTGCCGGCCCGGCCGGCGATGGCCTCGATGGCCGCGGCCAGGTCTTCGCCCAGCACCAGCCGCTCGGCCTTGCCAGCGGCGCCGCCGAGGCGGGCCAGCGTGCTTTCGGCGCCGATCAGAAGCTGTGCTTGCTCGATCAGCCGGCGGGCGGCGCTGGTGGCCCCCTCCAGCCCGTCGTCGCCGATGCCGACGATGTAGACTTTTTGCTCGCTGGCCAAGTGTCGTGTTCCCGTCAAGGAATAGGTGGTGAGTGGTGAGTGGTGGCCCTCATGTCATTCTGAGCGCAGCGAAGAATCTCGAACTGCCGTGTATCGAGATTCTTGGCTGCGCTCAGAATGACAGTCAACCGCCATTGACGCAAAGAGCGGCCCCGTTATGATCCGCCGCCCATCAATTCCCGGATTTTGCCGCGCCAGCGTCGCGGTGAAAAGGAATCGCTGGGGTTTTTGCCCGGCAAGAGCCGAAGAATAGTAAATAACGGCTTAAAGCGGACAACCCCGATAAGCGGACGGGCTAACCCCCCAACTGCCTTTCCCACATCGTCTTCAAGGATGAGGACGCCGCGGTCCCCCGCGCGCGAGCGCCGGCCTCGGTCCCCCTCCTCCTTGCCGACAGTTTGCACAAGCGAGGATTCAATGCGCAGCGCATGGACGCGGTGGCTGCCCGTGGTGGCGATGATCGGCGTGGCCGGTTGCTCGTCGGGCAAATCGTGGAGCATGGCCAGCCTGTGGCCGTGGGGCAAATCCAACTCCAGCGCCGCGCAGACCAAAGTGGCGCAGAACACGCCGCCGAAGCCTCAGCTTCCGACGGCGAACGCCAAGCCGGGTACGCTCGGCACGCAGCAGCAACTGGCCGGCGGCGCTCCGGCGTGGAACGGCGTGACCCAGGCCGGCGGCGCCGGCGCGACGGGCGCGGCCGGCGTCTATGGCCCGGGCGGCGCGGCGGGCGGATACGGCACGCAGGCCGATCCCGCCGCGACGGCTGGCTTCGGCGGCACGCAGAATTACGGCGCGCCCGGCTACGCAGCACAAGGCTACGGCGCTTCAGGCGCTGCCGCCACGCCGAACTACGGCGCCGCCCAGAGCTATGGCGCAACGCCGGGCTATGGCGCAGCGCCTGGCTATGGCGCAGCGCCTGGCTATGGCGCAGCGCCTGGCTATGGCGCAGCGCAGAACTACGGCACAACGCCGGGCTACGGCGCTCAGAGCTTTGGCGCCGCGCCCAATTACTCCGCCGCAGCGGGCACGCAGACCGGCGTAACGCCGGGCTTCGACGGCGGCGCGAGCGGCGCTTGGCCGCCGGCCCAGGCGAATCCTTACGCTCAGCAGGCCGCAGCGGCTCCGAACTACGCCGCCGGCCAGAACACCGGCTCGGGCGCCGCGGGCTATGCCGCCTCCGGCACGGGATATGGCGCGGGCGCGGGTCTGGGAGTATCCGGCGCCGGCTACGGCGGCGCGAGCCCGGCCGTGGCCTCGCCATTCTCGGCCACTCAGCCCGGCGCGGCGGGAACTAGCGCCGCGGACATCTGGGGCGGCCAGGCCCCCACCGCCGGCGGGGCAGCGCAGGGGTATCCCACCACGGGTGATCTGGGCGGCGCGCCTCAGGGCTCGGGCTACACGCCCGGCAGCGCGGCGGGCCAGAACTATTTCGGCGCGGCCGGCGCTCCATCCACCGGCGGCGGATTCGCCCCCGGCAGCACTCGCCCGATGGCCGATCCGTCGGTCTCCGGCGCCGGCGGTTACGGCACGCCAACGGCGACGAACCTCACCGCGCCTCCGGCCAAGTATTGATCCGGCGGTTTGCCAGACCAAAGCAAACGTGGGCTCCGCGCACGGCGCGGGCCCACGTTTTCTTTTGCGCGGCGGCCTAGTGGTCTGTCACGCGTAACGTGAGGTGTGGCACGGCCATCTTGGCCCTGAATTCACGGGCTGGAAGCCCGTGCCACGATCCATCAACCGACGCCGCGTCCCCCGGCAGCGGCGCCGACCTCAACGGTCCCAATTCACCGGTCGGGCGCAGCACGGCGCGAT
>JBGQHD010000926.1:0-2612 GCA_041497795.1 Planctomycetia bacterium | reverse complement strand
TCTCGGCCCTGCCATTCGAGTTGGCCTGTTTGCCGCAGCATTGGTTTCGGTTCCTGCGGCTGCCCGTGGTGAGCTACGCGATTCCCGCGCTGGTGGCCATCGGGCAGGCGAAGTTCCACTTCGATCCGCCGTGGCACCCGCTGCGTTGGCTGCGTCGGGCGGCGCTCGACAAGTCGCTCCGCGTGCTCGAGCAAATGCAGCCCGAAAGCGGCGGCTTCCTCGAAGCCACGCCGCTCACCAGCTTCGTAGTGATGAGCCTGGCTGCCATCGGGCACGCCGATCATCCCGTCGTGCGGCGCGGCGTGGAGTTCCTGGTCGGCTCGGCGCGCGAAGACGGCTCCTGGCCGATCGACACGAACCTGGCGACGTGGAATACGACGCTTTCGATCAACGCGCTGGCAACCGGTCAACCGTCGGATGAGGAATCGTTCGATGTTCGATGTTCGATGTTCGATGTTGGACGTTCGACGGCTCGGCCCGAACGTCGAACGTCCAACGTCCAACGTCCAACGTCCAACGCCGAATTTGCTCCGCCAACTCAAGAAGCCCGGCTTCTTGGAGAAGCCGGGCTTCTGGACGCGCCCGGCGACAAACGCCTCCTCGATTGGCTCCTCCGCTGCCAGCTTCGCCAAACGCATCCTTACACGGGCGCCGCGGCGGGCGGCTGGGCCTGGACCGACCTCTCGGGCGGCGTGCCGGACGCGGATGACACGTCCGGGGCGCTCTTGGCTCTCTCGCGATTCCATGAAGCAGGATCTTCGGACGAAGACAGCAAAGAGCGTATCGTCGAGGCGGCGGCGGCCGGCGTGAACTGGCTCTTGGACTTGCAGAACTCCGACGGCGGCTGGCCGACCTTCTGCCGCGGCTGGGGGACGATGCCCTTTGACCGCAGCGCCACGGACTTGACAGCCCACGCCCTACGGGCCCTGCACGAATGGCGAGGGGTATTGGCCTCCGGAGAGTCGTGCGATGTTGGACGTTGGACGTTGGACGTTGGACGTTCGGCGGCTGCGTATTCGTCTACCGAACATCGAACGTCCAACGTAGACTCTGCCACGTCGCTAGCCAAGCGGATCGACGAGGCCATCCATCGTGGCTTTGTCTTTCTCCGCCGGTCGCAGCACGCCGCCGGTAGTTGGACGCCGCTCTGGTTTGGCAATCAATACCTAGCGCAAGAAGAGAACCCCGTCTACGGCACGTCCCGCGTGCTCTTGGCCTATCGCGACTTCGGCCGGCTCGATACGCCGGACGCTCGGCGGGGTTTACAGTGGCTGGCGGCGCACCAGAACCTCGACGGCGGGTGGGGAGGGGCGGCGCTGGCGGGCTATGGCGCCCCGCGGCGTGCCGGCGATTCCGCGGCCCACCAAGCTCTCGGCCGACTGGCCAACGGCCGCCGCACCGCCTCGGGCGGCGGAGGGCACGAAACCGACGGGGGGAATGGGCCGGCGGACGAAATGACCGCTTCGCGCCCCTCCATGCGATTGCATCGTCCGGACCACGTAACCCAAGGCGCTCGGCGTTCAATCGCTGCTGCACCCGCCCACGACGAGGGAAAGCGGACAAAGGCCGCCGGTCGCATGATCGACCATCCGCAATCCACCGTCGAGGAGACGGCCCTGGCCGTCGAGGCACTCTGCGGCGCGGAGGATGTCCTCAGGAGTGACGCGCTCGGCGACGACGCCTCGCTGGCCAAAGCCCTGGGCGACGGCGTGGCCTGGCTCGTCCGGGCCGTGGAGACAAAACACTGGATCGAATGCTCGCCCATCGGCCTCTACTTCGCTAAGCTGTGGTACTATGAAAAGCTGTACCCCCTGATTTTCACGGTCTCCGCACTCGGCACTGCCGTTGGTCATGCGGCGCGGCGCACGGCACGGCAGGCCGACGAGATGGACGGACGGCCGGTCCCGCCAGAGTTGGCCCACCCACACCCTGTATCGCTCACTCGCTGAGGTGCAACGTTGGCGACTGCCTCCCTCGTTGAAAGCCTGCCCGCCGCCGAAAGCAAGCGCACCAAACGTCGCAGCACAAGCCACCTGAAGCTCGTCCCCGAGCCCAAGGCGCTCCGCGAGCAGCTCCGCGCCAAGTGCGAGGAAACCGCCGCCCGGCTCGACAAGGCGCAGCCGCTCGGCAAGGACCAGATGGAGGCCGTGGCCCGCGGCGTGCTCGAGCAGCTCGGCCTGCCCGAGGGCTACCTCGGCTGGACGATGGTCGTGCTGGCCACGGAGTTTTGGCGCGACCAGGTGGCCGCCGCGCCGCACAGCCGGCGGCTGTTTCTGCTGCCGCACTGCCTGAAGCACGCCGAGGGGTGCCCGGCCGACTACGACGAGTTCGGCCTCGACTGCCGCAAGTGCGGGGCCTGCAGCATCGCCGACTTCCGCAGCAAGGCCGAAGACTTGGGCTACCGCGTGCTGGTGGCCGAAGGCTCGCCGATCGTGCTCAAGATCATCGTCAGCGGCTACGTCGATGCCATCGTCGGCGTCGCCTGCCTGAACGTGCTCGAAAAGGCCATCGACAAAATCCGTCTGGCCGGCATCCCCTGCATGGCCATTCCGCTCCTCTCCAGCGACTGCCGCAACACGGGCGTGGACGAGGACTGGGTCATGGAGATGATC
>JBGQHD010000925.1:0-2615 GCA_041497795.1 Planctomycetia bacterium | reverse complement strand
CAGGTCCTCGTAGAACCCCTTGGCGTCCGGCGACTCGGCTCGCAGCTTGAGCAGCGTGCTCTGCTCAGCCACCGTGGGCGGTCGGCTTACGGTCGCCAGGTAAAGCTCACCCAGCATCTCGGCGTCGGTCTTCTTCGCGGCCAGCAGCCTGGCCACGCGGCCCTGGGGGTGGGCGATTTTAGCCATGATCGTGTCGCTGTTGAGCGTGTGCAGCGCCTGGGCCAGGTTCGGGTCGGTGACCCGCTCGCACTCGCAAACGCCCTCGCGGCGCGGCTTGCCGAACACGGCCAGCAGGTAGTTCTCGTAGCGGGCGTCGGGCAGGTCGATGGCCCGCGTGCCGGCCGGCAGCTTCTCGAACTTGGTGGGCGCCGCCGTCGCCGCGTCGATGGCATCCAGCAGCGCCTCGGCGCCGAGGCGCTTGACCAGATAGTGGCTGTAGAAACGCTGATCGCCGGCATTGGCCGCCGTCGGCTGCGACGAAAGCTGATACAGCCGCGAGGTCATGATCGTCCGCATCAGCCGCCGCACGTCGTAGCCGGACTTGATGAAGTCGTCGGCCAGGGCATCCAGCAGCTCGGGATTACTCGGCGGGTTCGTGGCCCGCAGGTCGTCGATCGGCTGCACCAGCCCGCGGCCCAGCAGGTAGGCCACGTAGCGGTTGACCACGTTGCGGGGCAGGGCCTTGTTCTCCGGGGCGGCGAGCCAGTCGGCCAGCAGCTCGCGGCGATCGAGCTTGCCGCCCTTCAGCCGCTCCGGCACGCTCATGCCGAGAATCTCCTTGGGGTACTGCTGCGGCGTTTCGTCGGTGCGCGTGAGAATGATCGACGGCCCGCCCAGCTTTCCGTAGGCGGCGCTGGGCTTGCTGGAGACCTGGCCGAAGAAGCCGGCCAGCCCGTTGAAATCGGCCCGGCTGATGTGCTCGAACGGGTGGTGATGGCACTTGGCGCATTGCACGCGCATGCCGAGGAACACCTGGGCGGAGGCCTCGGTCAACGCTTCGGCGCCCTGAAAGGCCACGAAGTAGTTGGCCGGGCCGTTGTCGTAAGGGTTGCCGCGGGCGGTGATCAGCTCCCGCACGAAGCGATCCAGCGGCTTGTTCTGGCGGAACGAATCCTTCAGCCAATTGTACATCGACCACATGCCCTGCTCGCCCAACGTGGCGCTGTTCGACTTCACCAGGTCCGACCACTTAAGCGCCCAGTAGGACGAATACTCGTTGACGTACACGTCCTGGGCCGGGTCGCCAGTCAGGCCGAGCAAGCGATCGACCAGCTTCGCGCGTTTGGCCGCGTCGGTTGCAGCCACGAAGGCCGTGACCTGCTCGGGTGTCGGCAGCGTGCCGATGGCGTCGAGATAAGCCCGGCGAACGAACGTGGCGTCGTCGCACAGCGGCGAGGGCGAGATGCCGATCTCCTGGAAACGGGCCCGCGCCAGCCGGTCGATGAAGTTCTGATCGGTCCAGCCGGCCAGATCGACCGAGTCGGCATACGGCACGACGAACTGAGCGATGACCGCGCGGCCTTCGAAACGGACCATCGCCGAGCCGACGCCGCGGCCGACCGTCTGCACGACGCCCTGCGGCGAGACCCGCAGCACGCCCTCGTCGGTGCTATCGAACTTGGCCCAGGCGGTGACGTCGCGCGTCCGGCCATCGCTGTACTTCGCCGTCACGCGGAGCTGCTGTGTCTGGCCCACCTGGCCGATGCGGTGGGTGGGGAAGACCTCAAAGCCCATGATCGATGGCGCCCCGCCGGTTGGGCCGGGAGCGCCGGCGCCGATCCACTGCTCCAGAATGCGATAATCGACCGAGCCGGTCTCCAGCCGGCGCCCGCCGCCGTGCGGCACTTGCATCGTCGGTTTGAGCAGCAGCAAACTGCGGGCGGGGTCGAGCGGGTTGATGCGGCGGCCGATTTCTCCGCGGGCGATGGCCAAATGGTCATTGCCCGGCTCGGAGGCGAAGACCGAGAGCTTGAACCCTCCCTTGCCGAACTGCGACGCATGGCAGGCGCCGGCATTGCAGCCGGCTTTCGAGAGGATCGGCATCACGTGCTCCGTGAAGCCGATGACGGGACGGTCGCTGACACCGGTGACCTTGACGGCAACGCTTTTCGTCGTGCCCGCGACGGTGATGGTGATGGCCGTCTCGCCGTTGGCCACGCCCAGCACCTGCCCCGTCTTGCTCACGCTGGCAATCTCGGGCCGGGCCGACTGGTAGGTTGCCGAAGTGGTCTGGTCCACCGATCGCTCCGAGACGCCCCCTTTGGCATCGGCGGCGGTCACCAGCAACTGCACGCGGGCGAAATTGCCTTCCAGCGTGACACTGCCGGGCGTGATCTGGAATTCGCCCGCCTCGGCCGCGGCGGCCAGCAGCAGCGCGGCAGCCAGTCCAGCAAGCAATGTGATTGAGGGTTGAAGGCGGCCAGTGGCAGTCATCACACGGCCCTGCGAGCGGAATAGATCGAAGTCACTTGTTGGACCCGAGCAGCGACATCGGGCACAGCGGCTGGGAGTATCGGCGGGGCCACGCTCGGTAGCCTGACTCTCTGAGTCGGGCAGCCCGACTCGGAGAGTCAGGCTACTGCACGCGGCTGCACGCGGCGGAGTGTTCGGCGAGT
>JBGQHD010000924.1:0-2616 GCA_041497795.1 Planctomycetia bacterium | reverse complement strand
GAAAACACAACCGTGGACGGGACGAAGACGATTCCGTGAGAGAAATCGCTACCTTGAAATCGACGAACTCGAACTCATGACCTTGAAATCACCGTCTTGGAAAAACGACTCGGACGGCTCACCCCCTTTCTGAAATCCTCGTCGTTGTGATCTGCGGTCGTATGCCTTGCAGGCTAGGGCTTGTCTTGACGCAGGGACCAATGGTTGGCGAACGCGCCGTCCGCCAACTCGGGCGTGGCGTCGGCAAAGCCATTTGTGCCACTCGCGGGAAAGCCGTTGTTGAGCAGCTCATCTCGGTTCTGGTCGCGGATGATTCTCACGCCGCCGTCGGCAAACAGGATGTTGCAAGTTCCGCGGTGAACCGGGCCCAACCCGCGATAGTCTTGAAGAACCTGAGACCACCACCCCTCCTGCCAACCGCCGGGGCCGGTGTAATCGGTGCCCTTGGGGGTCTGCATGGTGTTCTTGTCCAGGGGGCCGTTGGTCAGGGAATCGACCACGGGAACGCCCGCGCGGACCTCGACGCTGCCCGCCTGAACCGAAGGAAGCGTGGTGGAAAGAGTGCCGGTTGCCCGTGCGTCGCCGAGCAGAGGAATGACATTCGCCGAGATCTTCGCGGTATCGAGCCGCGCTCGGGTGAGGGGACCAACCGTGGACGCTCGAGACTTGAGCGCCGCCGGGCAACCGGCTGTGATCGATTTCAGGTTTCCAGCACTGTCCAGCAGCGGTTCCGTGCGCGTCAGGAACCACGTGGCGACGTAGTTCGTGTTGTAGTGCTTGTCGTAAATCTGCTCGCGGATCAGCTTGGGCTTGTCGGCGGCCGTGGCCAACTGGGCGCAGGGACCGCCCGGCTGGCCGGAGCGATCCAGGCAGCCATCCACCGTCGGCAGCGAGAGCAACTCGTTGTAAACCTCGCTAATGCGTCCGTCGTTCGTGGGACAGAGCATCTGCCCCACGGGAATCCCGCCGTTCACCAGGTCGGCCACCCAACCGACCTCGGTCACGCAGCCGTCGTGCTCCCAACTGAAGGCGCCGGAGCAGAGCTTGTCTTGGTTCTTTTGGGCGTAGGCCATCAGCCCCAGGCCCAACTGCCGCAGGTTATTCTGGCAAGCCGTGCTGCGGGCCGACTCGCGGGCGGCGTTGACCGCCGGAAACGTCAGCGCGGCCAACAGCGACACGATGGCGATCACCACCAGCATTTCGACCAGCGTAAAACCGCGCCTTCCTGGCGAGGGAAGACCGCTGTCGGGATCGATCTCGTGGCGGGGTGCGTCCATTCGTGGTTTGAGTTCAGGCCGTCTCAGGTGCTGGCGGTGATTGGCTGGCGGTGCTGCAGTGCTTCGGCGATGGATCGTACTCGCGGCGATGAAGCTCTGATGTACGGCGGGAGAAACTTGCGATTCCGCAATCTCGTTGTTCAGTCCGCTGGGCGAGCGGCGCGGCCGCAAGAGGCGGCTGCGAGTACCCCGCAAGTGATAGCAGTGACAGTTGCCGCAATCTCCCCGCCGAGTGTGAAGATCGCGCAAAGCCTGCGCAAAGTGTCCTTCACGTTCTGATGAAGGAACCGTTGCTGGCCGCGGCAATTTGGAAGGGCTGGCGAAACCGGCCTCGGGACGACAAGCCTCTGGACATCGCGCCCTTCATGGCTGAAACTGGCGGCGGCTACCCCGAAGAATCCGACTCGACACTCCCGCCACGCCATGACTACGAAGACACTGCGAGCCAGCGATCGCGCCCCCAGAACTTTGACCACCGCCGAGCTGCGCCGCGCCGCGGAGCGTCTGCCTCGCGTGCCGCTGGCGCACCTGCCGACGCCGCTGGAAGAGCTGCCGCGGTTTTCCAGGCTGCTGGCTTCTGGCCGGCGCGGCGGGCCGACGGTGTTGATCAAGCGCGACGACTGCACCGGGCTGGTCTTCGGCGGCAACAAGACCCGGCACAACGAGTTCCTCTTCGGCCACGCGCTGGAGCAGAGGGCCGAGCAGTTCGTCTGGGGCGCCGGTGTGCAGTCGAACAACTGCCGGCAGACCGCCGCGGCCTGCGCCAAGCTCGGTCTGGGCTGCCACCTGGTGCTCAGCCGCGACGGCTTCGACGAAGACGTGCAGGGCAACCTGCTGCTCGACTACCTGGTGGGGGCCAGCGTCGAGATCGTCGATGCGCCGCTGGGGCCGGCGCTCTTCGAGATCATCGCGTCGCGCACCGCCGACCTCCGTCAGCAAGGCCGCCGCGTCTATTGTTGGGACAACGACATCGTCAAGCCGCGCGCCGCCGTGAGTTACTTGCTTTGCCTGTGCGAGGTCGTGGAGCAGATGGCCGAGCTGGGACAGCAGCCGGCGGCCGTCTACGTCTGCTCCAGCGGATCGACCGGCTCGGGCCTGGCGCTGGCGAAAGCCGTGTTGGGCCTGGACTATCCCGTCCGCAACATCGCGCCAATTCGCTGGCCCTGGGACGCGTGGGAAGACCTGGCCAAGACCGCCAACACCGCCGCGGAGTTGGTCGGCCTGCCGCACCGCCTGACTGGCGACGACATCGACCTGAGCGAAGACTACATCGGCCCGGCTTACGGCACGGCGTCCGCGGCGGGGGACGAAGCGCTGAACCTTTTGGCACGCAACGAAG
>JBGQHD010000923.1:0-2627 GCA_041497795.1 Planctomycetia bacterium | reverse complement strand
GTCGCGCAGCAGGATCCTGGCCGCGTCCAGGCCGTCGCCGGTTTCCGATGAGAGGATCCGACGCCCTCCCGACGCCTCCTCCGTCCACGGCGCCCGTGCGGACCAGGCGGCCAGGTTGCCGAACGCGGCGGCGCGCAGGGTGGCGGGATCCACCAGCCACGAGAGCAGGTGCTCGCCGTTGACGATCACGTCGAAGCCCGCGGCCGGCAGGGCGTAGACCAGCGTCAGCCCGTCGGGGCCGTTCGGCAGGTCGTAATTGTACAGCATGCCCACGTCATCGTCGGTGCGGCGGTACAGCTCCTGACCGTCCCAGTCGATTTTCTTGCCGTCGGCATCGAGCAGGTACGTCGGGTTGGCGGCGTACCAATCGCGATGCGAGGCCAGCGCTCCCTGGGCCTTGTCAAATCGCAGCACAATGCCGATCTGCCACACGTCGCCATTCTGCACGATGCGGTGCAGGATCACCTGCACGCCGGATTGCCGCTGGGAGGCCAGCGGCTTCTTCAACTCCGGGTCGCCGCGCTTGATTTTCTCGAAATTGAACGTGGACGTGCGGCCCGGCACGAGCACTTCCAGCGTGCCCTTGAGCGAGGCGATCTTCTTCACGTCCCGGCTGGGCAGCGTCAGCGGCACGGTCAGCTCTTGGCCGAAGGTGCCCGGCGTGGCGCTGGTTTCCGAGACGCCTTCGCCCGAGACGGCGATGGCGTGGCCCTGGTCGTCGGTGGCCTTCACGCCGGAAAGCGGCAGCCGCAAGCTGATCGGCGACAAACGCGGCTCCCAGGCCACCTCCAGACCCAGCCGCATCGCCTGCCGGTCCCTGACCCGCGCATTGCGTCGGGACTCGACGCCCGTGACTTCGAGCCGAAACGGCCCGGAGTACGCCACGCGGCGCTCGCTCTGCGGAACTTCCCCCTCGGGCCGCATGGCGATGCCCACGCCCGGCTTATCGGCGTAGAGGTTCGTCGTCAGCCCGGAAATGTCGAGCACGCCGTCCAGAGCCTGCCAGAAGGGGACCTTCTCCACGTTGACTTTGATCGGGGGGTCCATCGCGTCCTCGCCGCGCTGGTCCACGATCTTGTTGCCCGATTGCTTCTCCAGGGCGGCCAGCGCCTGCGAGAGCGGCATCTGGCCTTTCAAGCTGACCAGGGTGGCCTTGCCGGCCGCCTCGGCCAGTTGCTTTTCCAGCTTGGGCCGCACGGCCTCGAGCAATTGCTTGCGGTCGGCGGAGGCGGCCTCGTCGATTGGCGGCAGCGCTTCCAAGATGTCCGGCCCCTTGTCGAGCAGCTCCTGGATCACCTGCTGCTTCTGCTGCAAATCGCCGCGGACGTAGCGGTTGATTAGCCGGGTCACGTCGTCTTCGAGCTTCTTGCGCGCCGCTTCGCGCTCCGCCGCCGCCGGGTCGGGCGCGGCTTTGGCTTTCGGCTCCTCAGCCTGGGCCACCAGGGCGCAGGCCAGCGCTAGGGACCAAAACATGGGCACTTCCCTGCCAATGGGGTGAAGGGTGCCTTGGTTCCACGAGGGGGTGGTTCGCGAAATGGTTCGCGGCCGCTAAGCAAGCATTCTAGGCCCTGGTCGGCAAACCCGCCAGCAAATTCACAGTTGCCGCGGAGTGGAAGATGCCGAGAATTGAGCGCGTAAGGTGGACACTCCTGTCCGCCACCGCAGAGACGACGCCGGCGGACAAGAGTGTCCGCGTTACGATGAATGGACGTCCACATGGTTCGCACTCGTTTTGCCCCCAGCCCGACCGGGTATCTGCACATCGGCGGGGTCCGCACCGCGCTCTTCAATTGGCTGTTTGCCCGGCAGCACAGGGGGCAGTTCATCCTGCGGATCGACGACACCGACCAGCAGCGGAACGTCGAAGAGGCACTGGCGCCGATCCTGCACGGCTTTCGCTGGCTGGGCATCGACTGGGACGAAGGCCCGGAGGTCGGCGGTCCGCACGCGCCGTACTTCCAGTCGCAGCGCCAACGGCTCGGGCACTACCAGGCAGCCGTGAAGACGCTGCTGGAAAAGGGTTTCGCCTACCGCGACTACGCCCGCACCGAAGAGGTGCAAGCCGAGCGCGCGGCGGCGGAGAAGGAAAAACGCCAGTTCGTCTACAGCCGCCGCTTCATGGCCGAGACACCCGAGCAACAAGCCGCCTTCGAGGCCGAGGGCCGCCAGGGCGTCGTGCGGCTGAAGATGCCCCGCGAGGGCAAGCTGGTGCTCGATGACCTGGTGCGTGGCCGCGTGGAGTTCCCCTGGTCCTCCGAGCAGGACCACGTGATCCAGCGGGCCGACGGCACATGCCTGTACCACCTGGCCAGCGTGGTGGACGATCACGACTTCCAGATCACCCACGTCATCCGGGCCGAGGAGCACCTGCCCAACACGCCGCGGCAGGTGTTTATCGTCGATGCGCTGTACGGCAGTAGCAGGCACACTCCGTGTGCCGTGGACACTGACGGCACACGGAGTGTGCCTACTACTTCTCCCTGGCGGCCGCAATATGCCCACTTGCCCTACGTCGCCGAGCCGGGCAGCAAGAACAAGCTCAGCAAGCGGAAGATCGCCCAGTATCTCAAGAACCCGGACTTCAAGAAGCTCTACGACCACGGCAAGGCGATCGCTGACCGCCTGGG
>JBGQHD010000922.1:0-2631 GCA_041497795.1 Planctomycetia bacterium | reverse complement strand
TCGACCGCTGGAACGCGACTCAACTGGCGACGCAACTGATGGGCGACGGGTTCGAGGTTGTGGAGTTCGGCCAGGGCTACGCGAGCATGAACTGGCCGTGCAAAAAGCTCGAGGAGCTAGTCCTCGCTGGGCGGATTGCCCATGCCGGTCACCCAGTGCTTCGCTGGATGGCCAGCAACGTGAGTATCGAGACCGACGCCGTTGACAACTGGAAACCCAGCAAGAAACGCAGCTCAGAGCGAATCGACGGCATCGTGGCCTTGGTCATGGCCGTCGGGCGCGCCAGCACGCAGCCGCCGCCCTTCCGGAGCTTCTACGCGACGCACGACGTGGAGACGTTCTGAGCCGACTCGTGGCTTGCCGAATCGGCATGTCGTTGCGCGAGTTAATCCGTCGGTCGAGGCCGGCTACGAAAGCCGTGACGAGCCGTTGAACGGCTGTTCCTCTGAAGAGCACCGAGTAGTGTTGACGGCGGTTGAAAACGGCGGCGCGGGGGACGTGTCGCGGCGGTTGAAATTGGCGGCGCACCACGGTGTAGCCCTGGGAGTTGGCAAGATGGGGCGTTAGCCCCGATCTTGTCCCGCTTCGCAGGGAGGCCCAGAAGTGCGATGCGACATGGAGTTATGTTAAGGCAGGTACTGGAGCTGCGTGCCCGCAGCCGGACCGGCAGTGCGATCAAGGCACTGCTCGGTCTAGCACCCAAGACGGCGAGTGTGAGTCGAGGGTGACCGGCGAGCCGATCCCAGTCGAAAAGACAGCGGGCGACCGCGTGATAGGCGGCACCGTGAACGGCACCGGTGGATTTGTGTAATGCGCGCCGATCGCGTCGGCGGCGATACGTATCGAGACCCACGAGGTTGGCCGGCCGGTGAGTTGGCCTCGAGAAGAACCCGCTCGTTGTCCGGCCACCGGCAACAACGCCCGTGGCTAGGATCGCTTTGCTGACATCCGCTGCACTTCGCTCCCCAACGACTTAGACATGACCGGGGTTCCAGCAGGCAGCCTGGGCCGAGTTGTGCAAGGCCCTAAGATCGAATCCGGCCAGTATTCCTCCAACAGCAGGCCGGCGATTTCGCTCGCGGCCCGCCATTGGTCAGAGAGGGCGCGGACGTATTCCTGGTTGATGGTGACAAGGGTCTGCTGCGCCTGGAGCACGCGGAGAAACTCCACCGCGAACTGGGTGCGGGCCGGCACGCCGGCCAAAATCGTCTGGTACGACTTCTGGGCCAGTGGCAAGAGCGCGCGATAGCGGGCAGCTCGCTGGCGCGCGGACACGTATTGACCAAAGGCGGTCGCGAGCCGGTTGATGAGGTCGTTCTGCACCCGTTCCACGTCGCGTACGGCCCGGCCAAGTTCAGCCTGTGCCGCGACGATGTTGCCCTGGTTGCGGTTGAACACCGGGATCGGGACGCCGACTTGGAATGTCCACTGGTCCTCCCGGTCAATGTTGTTCCGCAGATAGCCGGCTCCTACGGTCACATTCGGGATGGGTTCGACCTGCGCCCGCCGCAGGGCGAGCTGGGCGCGAGCCACGCCGGCCTGGGCGGAGCCGATTTCGGGATGCAAAGTAAGCACTTGCTCTCGCGCAGGCTCAAATGCATAGTCGGGAACGGCGGCCTCCAGAGAGCCGGCAAGGCCCCTATAAGGTAGCTCGGGCGCACCAACAACAGCGGCTAATCGCTGCCATGCCGGGGCCAATTCGCGCTCCGCGGCTTCAAGTTCGGTGCGCAACCGTTCCACCTCGACCTGCACCGGCAGGATATCCGCCTGGGCAAGTTCCCCGGCCGGTTTTACGAACCTTTTGGCCGTGTCGAAGAGTTTGGTCGTCTCTTGCAGCAGGCGGCTAAGCACTTCAATGCGGTGCTGCACGGTGAGCACGTCAAAATATGCTTGGCGCACCGCGGTGAACAGCGCGTAGCGTTGGCGGACTAGATTGAGATTGGCCTGCCGCACTTCCCGCTGGCCCACCGCACGGCTCAGACCCAGCTTGCCCGCCGTCACGATCTCCTGACTAAATTCCGGGGCGAAAATCAACCCGCCGGGTCCCTGCCGTCCGCCAAGCTCCTCACCGCGGGCGCTCACCGTGGGGTTGGGGTACAGGCCGGCTTGAAACGCACGACCCTGCGCTGCGCCGATGTCGAGCGCGGCTTGAGCCAAGCTGGGATTGCGCTGAAGGCTCAGACGGATGAGGTCCGCCAGGCCGGGCGTGGGCGAGGGCGCCGAAACGATTTCTGGGCCGTCTCTGGGGGGAATGAGTGGCGCCTGAGCCCTTGCGGCTCCGTACAACGCGAGGGCAAGCCCTATTGCCAACAGCGTTGCCGCCGCTGGTAACTTGCGCTGTTCCATCGGACGCCCCCTTCCATGCTTTGATGCCAGAATGATCGACCATCGACCGCTCTGGCATGCGGGGCCGCGCAAGAATACGCATCCGTTCCCTGAACGCGACCGTGGCGGTGTTGAGTAACAAAGCGAAGACTCCGATGACGTTAGGCCGATGGGCAACGGGCACGGCGGAACGTCTGTCAAAAGCTGATCAATCCGGCTCTTCGGGTCGTGAAATCGCTGCGATGCACAGCACTTCGTCGAGTGTTGCGATTCTTTGGCATTGCCGCTCCATTCCGATTATCCACC
>JBGQHD010000921.1:0-2635 GCA_041497795.1 Planctomycetia bacterium | reverse complement strand
CGCTCGCGCCGTGTAAAAGACGTAGAAGTAGCCGCGGTTCGGTGAAGCAGGTTGGCCAAACTCGGGATGCAAGATCAGGCCCAGCGCACCGTCGTCCTCGTACGGCTGCCGCATGACCTCGGGAAAGATGTCGAGGAACAGCCGCTTGCTCGTCGTGCCCGGGTCGTTCTGGATGACTTGGATCGTGCCGCGCCGCTCGAGCACGAACAACCGGTTGCTGCCGTCGCGGGCGGCGGCCACGCAGGTGGGCTCGAAGAACTTGAGCTGCGGAAAGGCGTTGACCATCTTCCAGGCGACGTCGCCCGGCGCGGAGAGCGGTAGCTTGACGGCGGTGTTCGCCACGCGGCGCCCCAAGCCATGCCGGGGCCAGACGAAATAGGCCGCCACGGCCACCACGACCCCGGCGGCCGCCAGATAGCGCAATGTGCGCCACCAGGTTCGTCGATGACGCGGATCGGCGGCGACGGCCGTGGGGGGGGCGGGGGCGGGGGCGGGGGCGACAGCGGTCATGGTGTCACTTCTGCCAATGGGTACGGGGACGCTGGAACCGAGTCCTCCACGCAAATCTAGCTCACGGCCACCGCGGACTTGCCGCGCATGGCGGATATGCCGGCCAGGATGCCCCGGCCCGCGCTGGGCGGCGTGCTACGTTTGCATACACCCCCACCGCGCGGCCAGACGCATCCCTCCACCGGGCACTCCGCTGATGAGTACATCCCAGACCGAATCGGCCATTCGGACATCGTCCGCAGCCGCAGAGACCACTGAGGCGGCCGCAGGGACCGCCCTGGCGGCATCGATCCAGCCGCACACTCGTTTCACCGGCCAAACCCAGGAGCCGATGGAGCTGTCGGCTGACGTGCTCAAGCTGCTGGACGACCTCGACCATCAGGCGGCGCGGGCTGACGTCGCACTGCAAACGGTCGCCCGTTCACTGACTGTCAACGCCACCAACCCTCAGTTCTTTTACGAGCTGGGTTGCACGCTCGAGCAGCGGCGGCGATACGACCATGCGGCCGAGCACTACCGGCGGGCGATTCAGATTCAGCCCGAGTTCGCTGCGGCCCACCTCGGGCTGGCGAGGCTCGCGCGCGGTCAGGGCCGGCTGAACGAGGCGGCGGCGACGCTGAGAAGCAGCCTCGAGCTTTGCCCTCGCGACGCGGCGCTGTACGCGGAGCTGGCTGCGGTGCTCGAGGCGCAGGACCGGCTCGGGGAGGCCGCAACGTACCTCCGTCTGGCCGCCGAGGCCGATCCCGCGCTGGCCCGCGCGTGGTTCCGACTGGGCGGCGTTCTCATGCAGCAGGGCGAAACGCGTGAAGCTCGCGAGTGCTTCGCTCGCGGCTTGCAGGGCCAGGCCGCCGACCCGCAGACCCGGCTCGTGCGGTCGCTGGTGGCCCTGCAGCTCGGAGACTTCTCGACCGGCTGGGAGGACTTCGATCTTCGGCGCGACAGCATTGGGCGCGACGGCATTCGTCACGGCAAGCCGAATGTCCCGGCCGCCCCGCCGGTCGTTTGGGATGAAGCTCGGTTGGCCCGGCAGACGATTCTCGTGCGGTCCGAGGGCAACCCGGCCGACGACCTGATGTTCGCCTCCTGCCTCACCGAGTTCGGCGCTCTGGCCGGCCGGTGCCTGGTCGAATGCGATCCCGCAATGGCGCCCTTGTTCGCGCGTTCGTTCCCGGGCATGACCATCGTGGACGGCCGTGGCATCGACGGCCGCGGCTCCGACGTTCCGGGGCATAGGCCGGACGCCGAAATCCACATCGGCTCGCTGCCGCGCTACCTTCGCCCCTCGCCGCAGAGCTTCCCGGGGCGGCGCGGCTACCTGCGCCCCGACGCACAGCGCAAGCAATATTGGCGCGATCGCTTGCGGGCCATCGGACCAGGGCTCAAGGTGGGCATCTCCTGGCGCTGCGGCCGCAGCGCCGAGCAGACCGTCGAGCGCAGCGTCCAGCTCGCCTGCTGGGAGGAAGTGCTGCGCGTGCCCGGCGTGCGGTTCGTCAGCTTGCAGCGCGGCGACTGCGCGGCGGAGATTGCCCAGGTGCGCGATCGGTTCAAGGCCGAGATGCACGAGGTGCTTCCCTCCGCACGCCACGAGCTGGACGACCTGGCCGCCCTCATCGCCGCGCTCGACCTCGTGATCTCCGTCCCCAACACGGTGAGTCACCTGGCGGGGGCCTTGGGCGCGGAGGCCTGGGTGCCGCTGGCCAGTTGGCCGAGCTGGCGGTGGCTGCTCGAAGGAGACGCCTGTCCTTGGTATCCCAGCCTGCGGCTCTTCCGCCAAACGCGCCGTGGCCGCTGGGACGACGTGTTGGCCCACGTCGCCGGCCATTTGCGCAATGCCGAAACCGCGACCTGCGCGGGCAAATAGCACGCAAAGGGGTCGATCCGGCGAGCCGCTTGAGAAAGACCGCGTCCCCTGCTAGGTTGCGGTTGCGCACTTCCAGGGCCACGGAGTCTCGGGCCATGTCACGCCGGGCGTCGGGCTTTACCGTCGTCGAGCTGTTGGTGGTGATCGCCATCATCGCCCTGCTGATTGGCCTGCTGTTCCAGGCGGTCCAGAGCGCTCGCGAAGCGGCCCGCCGTGCGCAATGCGCCAACAACCTGCGGCAGCTCGGGCTGGCCTTGCACCTCT
>JBGQHD010000920.1:0-2641 GCA_041497795.1 Planctomycetia bacterium | reverse complement strand
CTCCGGCTGGCTTATTGCGCAGCAGCCCGGCGATCTCAAAATACTCGCCCCGGTCGTTCTTGATCGGCTCGATCCATTCGAGGTCCTTCGCGGAGGGCAACCGCCGGGCGAGCAGCACATCCCATGCGCCGCCCACGACGCGGCGAAACTCGGCCAGCGATTTGGCGTCGCTGGGCGTCACGGCGGCCATCTGCTTCCCGGTATCCTCCGTCATGTACTTCAGCAGCGACCGCTCGTAGTCGTCGCCGCTCTTGGGCTTGGGATGCTTATCGTCCCAGACACTCATCTCGGTCTGGGTGAGCGGCGTGAAGTCGCGCTCGATCAGCCTTTCCATCGGCTGGCTGAGGCCGAGGTGCTTGTTGAACCACAGGTACATCGAGGCCCGGCTCGTGGCGTTGTAGTTGTGCGGGTATTGCAGGTTGGCGTTGAGGAAGACGTTCTCCTTCTTGCCCAGCAAGGCGTAGAGCTGCTGTAGCTCGGGGAAGCCCTTGTAGGTCATTTCCTTCGTCCAGTCGTCGGCCGCGGTCATGCCCTGCGGCTTGGGGGCGAAGAGGGCCGCGATCTCGATGTTGCCGGTGCCCAGGCGGAGGAACGAGGAGTTTTCGCAGGTGCAGCCGCCTTGCATCGACGTGGAGACCATCACCGCGGGGAACGCCGCGGCCGGCCGCGGATCGACCGCGCACAGCATGAACGTCTGCGTGCCGCCGCCGCTGGCGCCGGTGACGCCGATGCGACTCGGGTCCACGTCCGGCAGGCTGCTCAACCAATCCAGCGCCCGGATGGAGTTGTAGGTCTGGAGGCCCATCATCGACTGCAACCGCAGCTCGGCCTGCGGGCTGAAGAAGCCCCAGTTCTCCGGCGTGTTCATGGCCTCGCGCACGCCGGGACGATGAGCGATCTGCACGCTATCGGCATAGCCCAGCATGTCGTACTGAAACACCACGCAGCCCAGCCGGGCGAGGTGCACGCACTTGGCTTGCAAGGGGGTCTGTGCGGCCGCCTCGTAGCGCTCGTGCACGCTATCGATTTCCTTGCGCATCTCGGCAGGGCTGTAATGAAGGAAACGGCCGTTGGGCCAGTGCCCATGAGGATTGAGAACGGCCGGGTGGCGCACCGTCTTTCCGTCGGCCTGGCCGTTGGCCGGCTTGGGCCGGTAGAGGTTGCCGGTGACGAAATGGCCCGGATAGCTCTGCAGAAAGACCTTCTCGACGGTGTAGTCGCCGCGGTCGATCTTGCCGTGCACGACGGCGTTGGCCGGCGTCTTGGTCGGCATCGGCCACAGCCCCTGGGAGAGGAGCAATTGCCGCCGCAGATATTCGGCCCGCTTTTCCCAGAGCTCGCGCGAGCTGGGTACCTCAAAGGGAAAGTAGGCGTCGAGGTTCTTGATCTTCTCCAGACGGCGATCGGCCGGCAGCTTGCCCTCGGGGAGCACACGCGGGGCATCGGCCCACGCGACTGCCGCAAGGCCGACGAGCAGAATCCATGCCGCGGAACAAGGACGAACACATCGTGTGGACATAAGAGCACTCGAGTAGGCGGGGCGATGCAGAGACGCGGGCGACGGAGCCTTCCTTCCAGCTAAGGCTACTGTGGCCCGAAGCGTGTTGCAACGACTTGCCGCGGCTTCGCCCGCCTCACCTGGGGCACCCGATTAGGCGCGATTAGGCGCCGACAGTTCCAGCGCCTACCGTGATGATCTCGATTCCCTCTTCGCACCAGTTGGCAAAACCGGGGCGCACCGCATGGAAACGAAGCGTTGTCTCGCCTGCTTCCGCCTGACGGTAGATCCGGAAAGTCCGATCTGGCCAGCGGGATCGCATCTCGGCGGCCCACAACTCAATAGTCTGGCGTGCGACATTCTCCCGATCGACTCCGGCCAAGTGCACGTGGTTGATGAACGCCTCGCGCCCCACCGGGTCGAGAGACTCAAAGCCGTGCGAGAGGGCAAACTGCCTTTCATCGAAGACGCATCCCCCAACCTCGATCAAAGTCATGCGAGGGCCTCTATCGCCAATGAACAACTGGACCAGGTGCGCCTCACTTGGAAGCCGAGACCTTCATGACCTTGATCTGCGCGCCCGCGCCGCCGACCACGAACGAGCCGGCATCCGCCGCACCGGCCGCCACAGCGTGCGCTCGCCCGTCGAGCGCCGGGAGATCGGTCGCTTGCAGCGTGTCCGGGTCGAGCACGCGCAGATGCCCGTCGATGCACGATGTGGCCAGCCGCTTGCCGTCGGCCGACCAGGCCACGGCCAGCGGGGGGCTGCTCAGTTTCGCAAAGCGAACCATCCGGCCGATGGTCGGCTGCCACAGCCGCAGCGTGCGGTCGTCGCTCACCGAGGCCACGAGCGGGGGCGCATCGCCGGGCTGGCCCGGCCGCACGGCCAGATCGTGCACCGTGGCCGTGTGGTTATCGAGCGTGCGCAACGCTCGGCCGGTCTCCGCGTCCCACACCTCGGTCGCATTCGCGCGCACGGTGAGGAGCTTGCGGCCATCGGGGGTGAAGAGGGCCTCCAGGACATCTCCCAGATCGGTCTTCGAAAGACCCAGGCTGCCGAGGAGCCGGGTGAACGGTTGCCTGCGGATCCGGATCGGCTCCTTGCTCCCCGTGGCATCGAGGATCCAGCCGATTCCCCCCTCG
>JBGQHD010000919.1:0-2643 GCA_041497795.1 Planctomycetia bacterium | reverse complement strand
CAGTACGGCATCCTGGTCAACGGCATCGCCCCCGGCTCGACGCTCACCGACGGCACGCGGCAGCTCTTCTACGGGCCCGACGGCAAGTTCAGCGACCGCGTGCAGCGGATGCTCGACCACGTGCCGCTGGGCCGCCCGGCCACGGTGGATGAGATCGCGGTGGCCGCGCTGTTCCTGGCCGATCCGGACAACTCGTACATGACCGGCCACGTGCTCACGGTCGATGGCGGCTGGACAGCCGGATATCACCGCGACTTTTGAGAGGCGGTCTGGCAGTCTCGTGCCGAGGCTCTGCCTCGGCACGCGCAGCCCTCGAGGCTCTGCCTCGCCGGCTAACGCGCCGAACCGCTGGGGTCTACAGACTCCTACGCCGTCTCGGCGGTCACGGCGCCAAGGATGGCTCCGCAGCGGCGGAAGTGCTCTTCCTGCTGGCCGTCGTAAAGGGCGCCGCGCAGGTCTACCAGGTAGAAATCCACGCCGGCGATCTTCGCCCCGTGGAGGTCCGCGCCGCAGAGGTTGGCTTTGCGAATCTCCTCCGGCGGCTTGAAGTGCTGCTCGCCCTCATCGTCGGTGTAGAAGCCGGTGCGCGAGCCTTCGCAAGCGATGGGCGACAGCACCAGCCCGCAACGGGAGTTACCCATGCGAAAGGTGGCGCCGCGCAGGTCGGCGTCGCGGAGATTGGCGCCCTCAAAACTGACGTTGCCCAGCCCGGTCTCTCGGAGCGAGGCCCCGTGCAGGTCGGCCCCCGCCAGCGAGGCGTCGCTGAGCAAGGCGCCTTCGAGGTGCGCGTGATGGAAATCCGCGCCGGCCAGGTCCATTTCCTCCAGGTCGCATTGGGCCAGGTTCGCCTCGGCAAAGCAAGCGCCACGAAAGGCGGCATCGCGCAGGCGCAGTCCCACGAGACTGGCGCCGGTCAAGTCGGCCCCGGAGAAGTCGGCCTCTTTGATCGTGGCGCCGGCCAGTTCGGCCCCCATCAGGTTCGCGCCGGCAAACACGGTTTCCGTCAGGTCCGCTCCGCAAAACGACGCGCCGGTCACATCGGCATCTTCGAAGGTGGCGCCCTTGAACCTCGCCCAATCCCAGCACGACTTCGCCGCCGAGACCGAGGTGAGCACGGCGCCGGTCAAATCGGCCTGGCTGGCGTTCCACCGCACCAGGGATGCGCCGGCCAGCCAGGCATGGCGCAGGTCGGCGCCGCTGGCGTCGGCTTCGTCGAGCTGGGCCTTGCTGAGATTCGCATACGCCAGGTGGGCGTCGCCGAGGTTGGCCCCCGGCAACTCGACGCCAGACCAGGCGGCGTGCTCCAAATAGGCGCCGGACAGGACGGGGACCTGCCCCGCCGCCGGGGCCCATTCGGGGGTTGCCGCCAGCAGGATGCTGCTGGCCATCGGCTGATGCTTGCGGCGACGCACCAGGAGCGCCAGCAAATGATCGAGTGCGCGGCCGTCGGCCGCCGCCGCTGCGCCGATCGCCTGAACCAACGGGCGAGAAAGGCGGTGGGCCAGATACTTGCACTTCGCCCGGTCTCGCAGGTCCGCCGCGGCTCGCTGCGCCGCGAACAGAAGTTGCACTTCCGCATGGCGAAGAATCCGCGCAATCTCGCGCCAGCCGGCGGTCTTGCCGCGCCACTTCGGCGGCGACGTGCCCTCGGTCAAGCTCTTCAGGCAAGCTCGGCCGACCTGCTCCGCGTCTCTCGCGCCGACGAGCGCATGGGCATATTGATAGAGCGCCGCTTGGGCGCCGGCCAACCAAGCGTCGCGAGCGAACTGATCCAGCACCACGCGCCAAAGCTCGGGAAGCCCTCGCAGGAGCTTGTGATCCTCGCTGCTGACCCGGGCCACCACCGAAGCGCACTGCGCTGGATGAGCCGCCAGCAAATACTCGATCAGCTCATCCTTCCCCCACGGGGCGAGGTGATACGCCGTGAGAAACGGAAGACGGTGCGGCATCGCTGCGGCGCACACGACCAGGCAGCCGGACGACGCATGCAGCGCCTCGGCACTCGCCGGGTCGTCCTCATCGGATAGCACCACGCCCGCGCGGGCCGGCAGCACCGTGGCCAGGTGACGCAGGGCGGTGGTCTTGCCCGATCCCGCCGGGCCAAGCACGTAAACCAGCCCCCGGGCGCCACGGCCGGCCAGGGCCAGAATCTCGTCCTCCAACAGCAGCAGCTCGCTGCCTTGGTGCGCGGACACGCGGGGCCGAACGGGTGCTCGCTGAGGAAACAGCATGGGCCTCGGCACTCCTTTGAAGATATTGCACGAGCGCGGCAATTCTAACACGGGATAGCTCTGCTGCCACCTTCCCGCTGTCAGCATCCGACCATCGCGGCAAACATGCCGTGGGCCGCGCGCATCCCGGCAAGTGGCTTGCCCACACCCACACCCAGGCCCGGCGCAGGAAAATCCGCCAGCTGACTTTTCAACCCGCGATCCGCCGCTAAACTGAAGGCACTTGGCCCCCTTCGTCTAGTGGCCTAGGACACTGGATTCTCAGTCCAGTAACAGGGGTTCGATTCCCCTAGGGGGTATCCGGTTTTTCCACCGAACGCCGTAGGATGCTGCAACTCGTTGCACCCTACGGCGTTTCTCTTGCGCTCAGCCGGGGCAGCAAGAGGCTCCTTCGCTCGCTTGCAGGCGTTTG
>JBGQHD010000918.1:0-2644 GCA_041497795.1 Planctomycetia bacterium | reverse complement strand
CACAAGCTGACTAAAGACCGCCTGCCGCCGCTGGTTTCGCTGAAAGTGATCGAGGAAGATAGGCCGGTCCACGGGCGCGATTTCTTCGATCCGCAACCCACCGAGCAGCTCTTCGACACGCCCTGCGCCGTCGCCCGCGTGATGCGTGGCGCGGCCCAGCGGCGGCGGATGGTGGTCAGCGCGGAGGCGAGCCGTCACGTGGGCGAGTCTCTCCGAGACTCGCAATCGCGTCTCGGAGAGACGCGGCCACGTGACGGAGAGACGCGGCCACGTGCCGCGCTCCGCTGGCGATGGGTCGTGCTTCGCGGCGACGCGGAGGCGGTCCGCATTCGGCCGCTCAACGACGAGGGGAGCCGCGTGGAGCTGAGCGTGCCCTGGCACGCGCGCCGCCCGGTCGAAGCCGGATCGAAGCTGGAGACCAACCGGGTCGATATCGCCTGCTTCGCCGGCAACGGCGCCTACTGGTCGGCGCCGGCCTTCGTCTGCTATTACTGCCCGGACAACGAAGAGCGCGTGTACGACGCCGAGGGCCGCATCCAATCGGTGACCTACAACGCCAACTACGCCGACCCGGTCGTTGTCGGCCGCAAAGCCTGGCGGGACGTGTATCGTTACGCCGATGGGAAGCTCGCCGGCTGGACGCGCATCCGCGGCGCGCGGCGCGAGGAATTCACCCCGGACGGCCGGCGCGTGGTTGCCCGCGACGCGGCCGGCCGGCCGGCGGAAATCCGCGCGGTTCGCTACGTCGTGAAGTCACGCCGAGCGGACGAATTGCCCGTCGTCGAGCAGGAGGACGTCAACGAGGAGCCCGCCAAGAAAAGCGGTCCATAGATTCCCGGGGACCTCTCCGTCGGAGCCAGGCTGAAGCCGACAGAGGGGGTCCTTAGCAATCCATAAGGGGCTAAAGGCCATGAAGAGCGCCCGGCACTCCGAATCGCCAACCTTCGGTTCGGCCGACTTGCGCTTGCCCAACGAGTTGCGCGGCCCGCTGCTGAGGCACCTGGCCGAGCTGCGCGAGCGTTATCTCCAGCGGGGCTGGGGCGCGCGGGTCGGGTTCGGCCAGCGGCCGGCGCTGGTCGTGATCGACATGGCCCGCTTCTGGCTCGATTCCGGCCAGCAGATCGGCAGCGACCTGGGGTCGGTCCTGGCGGCGGTCTGCCGCGTGCTCGCGTCCGCCCGCGCGGCCCGCATTCCGATCTTCTTCACGACGTTTGCTCACGACCCCGCCGCACCCTTCAGTCCCCACGATCTGAAGCTGAAGCTCGATCTGCCGGCCGACGCGGAGGGGCTCTTCCAGCTCGACCCGCGGCTGGAGCGGCGGCCCACGGAGACGCTCATCCGCAAGCGCTGCGCCTCGGCGTTCAATGGGACCGCCTTCCACGAGATGCTCGCGGCCCTGGGCATCGACACGCTGATCGTCACCGGCATCAGCACCAGCCACTGCGTGTACGCGACGTGCCGCGACGCCACCGACAGCTTCCGCGTGATCGTCCCCCGCGAGGCGGTGGGCGAGCGCTGCGAGCTGTTCCACGAGGTCAACCTGCTCGACATCGACATCGACCTGGGCGACGTGCTGGCCGTGGAGGAAGTCGTGGCGTACCTGGCCGCCCACGCGGCCCAGCCACGCTGAGATCTAAATCCCAAACCTATCCCACGAACCGGAGAACCGATCATGTGCGTCTATCGCCGTACGCCGTGTTTCGCTGCGTTCATCGCGAGCGTCTTCTTGTGTCTGCTGTCGTCGGGGCAGGCCGCCGACGATCCCGCCGCGGCGAAGATCAAGCTGAAGAAAGGCGACCACATCATCTTCTTCGGCGATTCGCTGACCGCGCTGGCCGGCGCGGAGCAGCCCAAGCAGCACGTCACCAAAGGCTACGTGCGCATCGTGCGGGAGACGCTCGAGGACAAACAGCCGGACCTGAAGGTGGAAGTAGACTGGGTGGCCACCGGCGGCCACAAGGTGACGGACCTGCTCAAGCGTGTGGATAAGGACGTGCTCGCCAAGAAGCCCACGCTGGTCTTCATCCAGATCGGCGTGAACGACGCCAATGCCGGCGTGACGGCCGAGATGTTCAAGGCCCAGCTCGAAGAGCTGATCGGCCGCCTGCAAAAGGGGGGCGCCCAGGTCGTGCTTTGTTCGCTCACCAGCCTGGGCGAAAGGCATGACGGCACGAACCGGATCGACAAACGGCTGGACGAGCTGGCCGAGGTCGCCCGCGCGGTCGCCAAGGAGCAGAAGATCCCGCTCAACGACTTGCGCAAAGCCTTCGTAGCGCACTGGAAGGAGCACAATCCGGAAAACAAGCCCAGCGGCATCCTGACCTACGACGGCAACCACTTCAACGACGCGGGCCACAAGTTCGTGGCCGAGCAGATGCTGAAGAAGCTGGAGTGACGCGCGCGGTAGGGACCACGGTAGACAAAATGGATGGACCAGCGATCCCGGTGATCGTGGGTTAGAGTGGCGGGGTGTTGTTGAACCCTTCACTCCAGAGCCACAAACGGGAGGCTGGTCCATGAGTACGAGCGTACGCTTCGTGGGGTTGGATGTCCATGCGGAGACGATCGTGATTGCGGTAGCAGAAGCAGGCCGCGCTGCGGCGGAAGTTTGGAAGGAGATTCCCTCCGACGAAGGCCGCCTGCT
>JBGQHD010000917.1:0-2644 GCA_041497795.1 Planctomycetia bacterium | reverse complement strand
GCGCCAAGCTCTGCGGCGAGCTTCCCAAAGCGTTCACGGCGGCGCCTCGTCAGGAACGTGGCATCCACAATGACCGGGAACCCCGCTCGGATGACCGCGGCGGCACAATCGGCCAACCGCTGGTAGGTGCGGTCCGTGGCCTCGCGACTGTAAATGCCGCCACCGGACGCTGCGCCGGATGGCGCCTCCGGCCTGAGACTGAACAACCGCTTGCGCTCGACGTCGGAGCGAACACGAATGGCCCCTTCGCGCTCGACCAGCGGCTGCGTGCCGCTCGTCTTGCCGCTGCCGGTCACACCGAACGTAATGGTCAGCGTCGGCTGCCGAGGTTGGGTCCAGCGCTCGGCCAAGTCGAGATAGCCGTGGAGCTCCTCGTCCAACTGCTTCGCTTCGCTTGCGCTGCCTTGCAGTTGGCCCGAGCGGATCACATCCACCAGGGCCCGGACCAGTGCCCGGTACACCAAGTAATACGGCAACACGGCCAAACCTGCATAGTCGCCCGTCCGTTCCAGGTAGGCGTTGAGGAACCGCCGGGCGAAATCCGTCCGGCCGCGATGTTCCAGGTCCATGGCCGCGAAGGCCACGTCGCTGATCACGTCGATCCAGCGGAAGTCTTCATTGAACTCGATGCAGTCGAAGATGCGGACTTCGTCGTCCAGCAGGACCATGTTCCCCAGGTGCAGATCGCCGTGGCACTCGCGGATGAAACCGTCTCGATGCCGTGCGGCAAAGTCTGCGTGACGCGCACGGAACTCGTCATCGGTCCACTTTTGCAGGCGTTCGAGCTGGGCTTTCCGCGGCGCCTCGGCGACCAGCCGAGCGAGATAGCGAAGATTCTCCTGGGGCGGGGCCTGCACGAGGCGGGGCGTGCCCAAGGGGTTGTCCGCGGCAGCGCGAGATACGCGTTCGTGGAAGTCGGCCACGGTTCGCGCGAGAGCATCCACGTGCCGTGGCTGAAGTTCGCCGCGCTCCATGACCCGCGGCAGCAGCGCCTCTTGCGGAAAGCGCTTCATCCGCACGGCGTATTCGATGGCCTCCCCGGGCCCGCGCAATCGCGGCGACTCGGGTGTGCCCGTGATGGGAATCACCTCCAGGTAGAGATCCGCCGCCAGTCGCCGGTTCAGCCGCAGTTCCTCGTCACAGTACCAGCGGCGCTTGTCGAGCGAAGAGAAATCCAGAAAGCCCAAGTTCACCGGCTTCTTCACCTTGTACGCCCACGGCCCGGCCAACAGCACCCAGGAGATGTGCGTTTGCAGCACCGCGACGTCGGTCGCTTGGTCGCCGAGCACGCCAGGCTGCCGGAGTGCCGCGATGAGTCGTTCTGAGGAATCGCCGTTCACGCTCGTCAGTATACTCAATACTTCACGGTCGCCCCTCCGGTACAATCGAGGCGCGCGGCAGCGTTGGACCCAGGGCCTCGTAGCGACCCAAGCTCGTAGTCTCGTGCAGCCGACTCGTTCATGTCCGTCCCGTTAGCGGCCAGTACGCGGTTCCCGCAGCGCGCCACCACGTGGCGGCTGCGCACGCGCACGCTGGCGCTGCCGGCGCGACCGCTCGTGATGGGCATCGTCAACGTCACGCCCGATAGCTTCTCCGACGGCGGCAGGTTCTTCGCCCCGGGCGCGGCCATCGCGCAGGCGAATGCCCTGCTCGCGGCGGGCGCCGATCTCTTGGACATCGGTGGCGAGAGCACGCGGCCCTATTCGCAGGGGGTCGAGGAAGAGGAAGAGCTGCGGCGCGTGCTGCCGGTCGTGACCGCGCTGGCCCGATCGGCCGCCGTGCCGGTTTCCATCGACACCTCGAAACCCGCGGTTGCCCGTGCGTGCCTGGCGGCGGGGGCCGAGATCGTCAACGACGTGACCGGGCTGGCCGACCCGGCGATGGTCGCCGTAGCCTTGGAAACGGGCGCGGCGGTGTGCGCCATGCACGTGCAAGGCACGCCGCAGACGATGCAGGACCACCCCACTTACGACAACGTGGTCGAGGACGTGTTGCGGTATCTGCGCGGCCGCCGCGACGCGCTGCTGGCCGCCGGCATCGCGCGGGACCGCATCGCCCTGGATCCGGGCATCGGCTTCGGCAAGACCCACGAGCACAACCTGACGCTCCTGGCCAACTGCCACCGCCTTCACGAGCTGGGCTGCGTGCTGCTCGTAGGCCCGTCGCGCAAGGGATTCATCGGCAAAGTGCTGGCCGACAAAGAGGCCGATCGCACGGCGGGCACCGTCGGCGTGGCCCTGTCGCTGGCCGCCCAAGGCGTGCAAATCGTGCGCGTGCACGACGTGCGCGAAGTGCGGCAGGCACTGCTGCTGTTCGAGGCGACGGCGGGGCTGGAACGTTAAGGATCACTGTTCGTCGCCGGATACCGGTTCCTTTGATTCGGCAAGGAAGTGCTGCTCGCCGCGCTGCTCCTGGGCATCCCCTACTTCACGCACGGCTACCGCCATCTGATGCTCTCGCAGGGGCGGTTCGCGGCGGTGGCGTTTCCCGTCTATATCGTCATGGGCCGGCTGATGGCCCGCGCGCCGGCGCCGCTGGTGGCGGCGCTTTGCGCGCTCTCCGGATTCATGCTGACGGTCTACGCGGCGCTCTTCGCGGCGGGGTACCGGGTGACGTGACGGCTGCGGACGTGGGGCACGTTTCT
>JBGQHD010000916.1:0-2644 GCA_041497795.1 Planctomycetia bacterium | reverse complement strand
GGCCCGACCCGGGGGCGCGCCGCCCCCGCCCCGCGCCACCCCCCCCCCACGACTCGGTGGGCATTGCCCACCCTACGGCTGCCCACCCTACGGCTGCTTCTGCTTCTCCGCCGCTTTCGCGCCCGTCGCCGCCACCGATTCGTAGGCTTTTTTCGCCTGGAAGGCCTCGAGCATCCGCTTCAGCAGGTCTTCTTCGTCTTTGTCGCCCTTGGCCTTGTCCAGGGCCTTGTTGGCCGTGGCGATGGCCTCGCCGAATTGGCCGGAGCGGGCCTGGGCGGCGGCCAGCACGCGCAGTTGGCGGGCACCGTCGCCTCCCAGGTCGATGGCCACCTGAGCGTTCCGCAGGGCGGTCTCCGCGTTGCGGAACTCGACGGCCGGGCAGGTGGCCCGCAGCCACGCGGCGCTGAGATACACGCGGGGATACTTTTCGTTGATGATGATCGCCTGCTGGTAATCGCGAATGGCGTCGGCGTGCCGGCCGTTGGCGTAGAGGGCGTCGCCCCGCAGGGTGTAGGCCTCGAAGTCGCCGCGGTTGCGGGCGATGGCGCGGCTGTAATCGGCGATCGCCGCATCGACCTGCCCCTTCTGGAAGTTGCTGAACCCGCGGGCCGTGTAGACCACCGGCTCGCTGTAGCCATAGCGCAGCGCGAGATCGTAATCGGCGATGGCTTTGTCGTAGTCACCCCGGGCCGCGTACATCTCGCCACGGTTGTAGTATTCCTTGGCGTAGTTGGGGCGCATGCGGAGGACTTCGTTGAAATCGGCCAGGGCCTTGTCGTACTGGCCCGTCGCGGCGTGGCTGGTGCCCCGGCCGTGGAGCAACTGGTATTCCCAGTCGGGCCGCTCGCCGGCGCCGATACCGGCCAGGTGCTTGACTGCGGCGTCGAAGTCGGCCAGCGCCTCCTTGTCCTTCGGCGGCGACGCGCCGGCGAGCTCCTCACCGCGCTTGTGATACGCCCAGGCGGCCAGCTTCTGCCCGTAGACCTTGAAGCTGGGCGTGCTGCTGGCGGCGATGCCCTGCTCGCACAGCTCGATCATTTGCGAGTACTCCTTGGCCGACTTGGCCGTCTTGCTGATCTCGTAGGCCTTGAGCAACTGGGCACGGCCCTCGTCGGCCTTCGTCGGCTCCTTGGCGTCGGGCTGTTTGCCGTCGCCCTTGGACTTCTCTTTGGAATCCTGCGCGAACGATGCCGTGGCAAGCGCCAGGGCCGCTAGGATGCAGGCTGGAGCTAACTGGAAACGCAGCAGGGATTTCATGGTTCCGCCTACCTTGCACGTGAATGAAAGGTGTCCTCAACCTGTCGTGAGAATAGCCGCCGGCGCGGCGCAACGCCAGCCACCGGCCGGCACGGGAGTGTCCTGATTCGATCTTCAGAAACCCGGCTTCTCCAAGAAGCCGGGCTTCTTTCGCCCATCAACGCAAAGCCCCGTTCGCGTGCCGGTAGCTTGCCGCGCCGCGCGCGCGGCGGTAACCTGCATTTCGGCAGCTACTCCCTCCGGCAGATTCTCAAAATGCCCGATCCCGCCGTCGACCTCCGCAGCGACACCGTCACCAAGCCCACCCCGGCCATGCGCGCGGCGATTGCCGAGGCCGTGGTGGGCGACGACGTCTTCAACGATGGCCCGATCCTGGGGGAAGACCCCACGGTCAACGAGCTGCAGCGGACGATCGCCGACATGCTGGGCAAGGAGGCGGCGCTGTTCGTCCCCTCCGGCACGATGTCCAACCAGATCGCCGTCCGCGTGCACTGCCGGCCGGGGGACGAGTTCATCTGCGAGGCCGGCTGCCATATCTTCAACTACGAGCAGGGTGGGTATGCCCAACTGAGCGGGCTGTGCGCCAAGCCGCTGCAAGGCGAATACGGCGTGCTGCGGATCGAGCAGTTCACCGCCGGGCTGATCCGGGCCGACAACGAGCACCTCGTCCGCACCCGCCTCGTGTGCCTGGAGAACACGCACAATCGCGGCGGTGGTCGGGTGCTGCCGCCAGAGACGGTCGAGTCGATCTGCGCGTGGGCACATCAGAACGGCTTGGCGGCTCACCTTGACGGCGCGCGGCTTTTCAACGCCGTGGTGGCCACCGGCATTCCGGCCCGCGACTGGGCCAAGCACTTCGACACGGTCAGCGTCTGCTTCAGCAAGGGGTTGGGCGCGCCGATCGGCTCGGCCCTCTGCGGCCCGCGCGACTTGATCGCCCAGGCCCGGCGGCATCGCAAGCTCTTCGGCGGCGGCATGCGGCAAGTCGGCATCATCGCCGCCGGGGCGCTCTACGCCTTGCGAAATCACGTGGAGCGCCTGGCCGAGGACCATGAGAATGCGCGGCTGCTGGGCGATGCCGTCCGCGAGCTGGACGGCCTGACGCTGCGGCCCGACGAGATCGACACCAACATCGTGATCTTTGAGGTCGATCCGGCCCTGGGCAGCGCTGCGCACTTCGCCGGCCGGCTGGCCGAGCGCGGGGTGAAGATGATCGCCTTCGGCCCGCAGCTCATCCGCGCCGTGACGCACCTGGACGTGAACCGCCGCGACATCGGGCGGGCCTGCGAGATTCTGGGCGAAGTGGTCCGCGAGTGCTCGGCCGGCAAGTACCAGCCCAGCCCGATGGACTCGGCGTATGTGTAGCGGACGTCACCGACCTCGTTCC